>NZ_JBSJOY010000006.1:0-278611 GCF_056633115.1 Marcopretia estuarina LEGE 06307
TGTAACAGCACATTGCGGGATGTGTGGGGCGCTTAAGGTTTGGCTTCGTTTTCAGTCTCGACGGTTCAACGCGTTCAGGCCGGAGGCTTTCAATCTCGAAGCTTGCGGGTTCGAAGCATTCAGACCTGAAGCGCTCAGGCAAGACGTCTGAAGCCCCGAAGCGTTCAGGTCCAACCTGTTGTCAGGCGCGAAGGCTCCCTGCTCCGGCGCGAACCGACGGGGCCCAGCTCGCAGACGCAAACTTCAGCGGCTTGGCCTGCGATCAAGGAGAGCGGTGCACGGCGGCTGTGGCCGGCAGACACGAGGGTTTCAGTGCCTGGCAGGCGATCGAAACGCCACGCCAGCACTGGGCCCGGGCAGCACAGCGGAGGCTGCACCCCAAAACAGACGCGGGGTGGGGGTCATGAATCGGCCACATAGCGACCGCGCCACAGGCAGCGGGCTTAAGGTTTTCTTTGTATTCCCGGCCACCCGCACCCCATGGTTCTGATTTGCTGGGACCTGCACGGAAACCGTTGCACCGAAACGGTTCCTGTCCACCAAGCCCGCCACCGCCGCCTGCAGCTCGAGCAGCAGGGCGCCGTCGTCTATTGGAGCGAGCGGCTGGCCAACGGCTAGTCCGATTGCTAGGAGTGCATCGACCTGACCGCGCTTCCAGCGATGTCGTTGCCTGCACCATCAAGACTCACCCTCACGGTGCTCGCACTCGGGGTCAGTGCCGCCGGCCTCACTGGCTGTTTCAAAACAGCGGACCAGACGCCGGAACGTCTGGATCGGGTCGAACTCAGGCTCCAGCAGCTGGAGCAGCGGCTGGCTGCTCCCTCCCGCCCCAACCCTGCCGACCCCGCAGGTAAACCGCCTGCCGGCGTCGTCAAGTCGCTCACCTTCCGTATGGGTAGCCAGGACGACCGGCTCAGGATTTACTGGGCAGATGGATCCAGCTCCGACCTTCCCTGCACCAAGGAGCAAGGCACCTGGGTCTGCGGTTGATCTCCGGCGCCCCTGCCGCTCTTTTCCCCTGATGCGACTCTCCCCCGTTCTCCTGGGCGCCAGCCTGCTGCTGTCGGCCTCCGCCGTGATCGGCCAAACCACCGATCCCTACAACACCTTCCCCTTCACCCGCCAGCGGGCCACCAACCTGGCCCGCATGCAGGCCGAGAAACTCAATGGCGGGCTCAGCGTTTACCGCCCTGACGCCTGCATGTACAACCGTGCCGCCGGCAACTGCCTGATCAAGGCCGACGCCGAGGGTTACACCTTCCGTTTTCTGGGAGGCCCTCCTGGCTGGCAGGTGCTCGGCCTGCCGCCGAACACCGAAACCGAGCTGAGGATTTCGGCCGATGGCCGCCAGGTTCTTGGCGTGGTCTACAACGGCGTTCCCCGGCCCACCCCCGCCCCCCAGGCAGCTCCGCTGAATCAGGCCAGCCCCGATGGTGGCCAGGCCCCTCGCTGAGCGCCTCACCCTTCAACGGGCACAAGCGAGATCCCGCGCCAGCTGCTGGAGGGCCTCCCCCCACGCCTGGCTGCGGGGCCACCGCTCCCGCCTGGTGAGGCTCAGAGCGATGCCCTTCTCGCCGTAGGCCGCTTCGTTGATGAACACCGGCCAGGTGCAATCTCCTGCTGCCATGGCAGTGCCGATCATGCCGGCCGCTTCCGCCTCGAACGGCACGGTGGCCCCATCGGCGCCTTGAAACAGGGGATCGCCGAGCTGCAAGGGCTGCCAATCGCGGTGCTGACGACTGGGATGCAGGCAGCAGGCCGGACGGCCATCCGGATGGCGCGGCAGATCGAGGCTGCAAAGGTGGCGGTGGACGGTGAGAGCCACCGGCAGCCGTAGCGACCCGGCGCGTGCCGCTGCCAGGGTGGCCAGCGCCGCCTCCACGGCCAGGGCCGTCTGGTGGCAGATGGTGGCGGTGATCACCCCCTGCGGCACCGGACCCACCTCGATCACCACACCGCAGGGCCAACGCTCCACCAGAAAGCCGCTCTGGGCGGGGTCGCCCTCGTGCAGGTAGATCGGCAGCCCCAGCTGCGCCTGAATGCCGGCGGCCAGGGCCAGGTCGGTGGGGCGGCGCCCGTAGAGCACCAGGGAGCTGCCCATCGCCGCCGTGGTGCTGTGCAGATCGAGAACCACCCCGCAGGGAGTGGCGCCTGTGGGCCCGAAATCGGCGAGCAGCTGGCGCGCCCGCAGCAGCTCCAGGGAGCTGCGCTCGGAATCCGCCAGAGCCTCCAGGCCAAAGGAACGATTGAGATCGTGATCGAGGTAGCGCACCCCTGCCGCCAGAGCCGCGGGATTGCCCACCGCCAGCTCCACCGCCAGCCCGGCGCGGTCGAGGTGGGCGGGGTGGCGGCCCCAGTGCTCCAGCAGCCAGGGGGCATTGCGTTCGTTGCCGTGGGTTCCGCCCACCACCAGCACCTTGTCTGCGGCCATTTGCGCCCGTCCCTGCGAACACCTGCGCCACAGGCTGGCAGGGGATCCCGGCCAGGCCAGAGTCGGAGCACTCGCCCGTAGTGGAAATGGCCGTTCCTCCGCCCGTGGTGGCCTGCGTTCGCGCGGCCTGGCGCTGGCAATGGCAACAGCTGATGGGTGGATTGGGCCCCGCCGACGCCGAGGGCAACTACTGCCGTCCCGCCGGGGCCTTCGCCGTGCTGCCGCCCCTGCCGGCCACAGCCGGCACCAGCGCGGGCCATGTGCTGATCGTGGGCCGCAGCTGCCCATGGGCCCATCGCGCCTGGCTGGTATGGACCCTGCGCCAGCTGCAATCGACGATTGATCTGGTGGTTGTGGAACCGGACCCCGGCGCCGGCCGCTGGCAGTTCTCAGCGCCCTTCGAAGGGGCCCAGGCTCTGGCCGACCTCTACAGCAGCTGCGGGGCTCCAGCGACCGCGCCGGCTTCGGTGCCGGTGCTCTACGACCGCGCCGAGCGCCGCATCGTGGTGAATGAGAGCGCACGGCTGATCGAGCTGCTCAACCGCTGGCCGGCACCTGACGGGGTGCCCGATCTTGAACCTGCCGATCAGAACGAGCGCCGCGATGCCTGGCGCCAGCGCCTGCAGGGAGACGTCAATGACGGCGTGTACCGCTGCGGCTTCGCCCGCAACCAGGCGGCTTACAACCGCGCTGAGTCGGCCCTGTTCGAGGCCCTCGAGGCCGCCGAGGCGGAGCTGCAGGCCGCTGGGCCCTGGCTGTGCGGCACCGCCCCCAGCCTCGCCGACGTGGTGCTGTTCCCCACCTTGATTCGCCTGGAACTGGTCTATGCCCCCCTGTTCGGCTGCAGCCGCCGGCCGCTCTGGCAATTCCCCGCCCTATGGGGCTGGCGGAGCCGCTTCCATGCGATCGAAGGAGTCGCCAAGACCTGCTTCCCCATGGCGTGGCGGCAGGATTACTTCGGTGCTCTGTTTCCACTGCACCCCTCCGGGATCATTCCGGCCGGCCCCGACCTGACCACACTGGTGAAGGCTTCTCCCCTCGAGATGATGCGATGAACGCCCGATCGATCGATCCCAGCGCCAGCACCGATCCGGTGTTCGAGGGTGTCTACGGACTGTTCACGATCACGGCCGAGGACCGGCGTGAGGTGCTCAGCTATCGCCTCGCTCTGCTGGCGCTCGCGATCGCGGAGCTGGCCCTGCTGTGGCAGTGGCAACGCTTCGGCGGGACCTGGTCGTGGCCGTGGCTGGTCGTGATGGCGGCAGGGCTGGGGCTGGCTCTGCAGTGGATTCACATCTACCTGCGGCCTCTGCACCGGGCGCTGCAGCTGTTCTGGCTGCTGGGCTGCGCCGGTGGTGTGGGACTGGCGCTGCGGGTGGGCCCCGACGCCATGCTCGACACGCTGGCGGCCGATCCCCGCTGGATCTGGGCGATCGGCCCCTTCTTCGCCGCCCAGGCCGGCATCGGCTTCAAGGAGTTCTTCTGCTTTCAGCGGCCGGAGGCGATCGGCGTGACCCTCGTGCTGCCCGTGGCCCTGCTGGGCCGGCTCAGCGGGCTGCTGGATCCCCGCCAGACGTTCGGGTTGCTGCTGCTGCAGGCGGCCCTGTTGCTGGTGCTGTGCCTGCGCAAATTCCCGATGGCGGCGCAGGCTGATGTGGGTGACAAAAGCGTGTTCGCCCATCTCGAGGCCCAGGCGCAGGGCGTCAGCCGATGAGCCTGATCAGCCTGGTGGGGGTCGCCAAGGACTTCGGCATCAAGACCCTCTTCCGCGACCTCACCCTGCACGTGGGCGAGCGCGATCGGCTCGGGCTGATCGGCCCGAACGGCGCCGGCAAATCGACCCTGCTCAAGGTGCTCGCCGGGGTGGAGCCGGCGGGGGAAGGGGAACGCCGCTGCTCGCCCCGCCTGAACGTGGTGCTGGTCGACCAGGACCCCACGCTCGACCCCCAGCGCACCGTGCTGGAGCAGGTGTTCGCCGGCAGTGGCGAGAAGACGGAGCTGCTGCGGCGCTTCACCGCGGTGAGTGAGGCGCTGGCCGGGTCGTCCGGGGCCAGGCACGACGCCCTGCTGGCGGAGCTGGGCGATCTGCAAAGCCGCATGGACCACTGCCAGGCCTGGGATCTGGAGCAGCAGTGCCGCGAGGTGCTCGACCGGCTCGGCATCCGCGACACCCAGCGCAAGGTGGGGGAGCTCTCCGGTGGCTTCCGCAAGCGCCTGGCCCTGGCCTCCGCACTGGTGGCTGAGCCGGACGTGCTGCTGCTGGATGAACCCACCAACCACCTGGATGCCGACTGCATCGAATGGCTGCAGAACCACCTGGACCGCTTCCGCGGCGCCCTGGTGCTGGTCACCCACGACCGCTACGTGCTCGACCGGGTCACCCGCCGCATCGTGGAGGTAGACCGGGGCGAAGCCCGCACCTATGAGGGCAACTACGCCAGCTACCTGCAGATCAAGGCGGGTGAGGAGGCCGCCGAAGCAGCCAGTGCCGCCAAGTTCAAGGGAGTGCTGAGGCGCGAACTGGAATGGCTGCAACGCGGACCGCAGGCCCGCAGCACCAAGCAGAAGGCCCGCATCCAGCGGATCGAGGCGATGCGGGAGGCGCCGGTGCGCGCCGGCAAGGACCAGCTCAGCCTGGCCACCACCAGTCGGCGGCTGGGCAAGCGGGCGATCACGGCGGAGCATCTCAGCGTGTGGGCGCCGCAGGGCCCGGCCGGGGCAGAGGCGGCCACCACGCCCACCACCCCGAGCGGCACGCCGTTGCTGCGCGACTTCAGCTACGACTTCAGCCCGGAAGACCGGGTGGGCATCATCGGCCCGAACGGCTCCGGCAAGTCCACCCTGCTCGATCTGATCGCCGGGCGTCGCCAGGCCCAGCAGGGCCGCCTGGAGCTGGGCAGCACCGTGCAGCTGGCCTACTTCGACCAGCAGACCGACGATCTGTTCGCCGGCAAGGGCATGGAGCGCAAGGTGATCGATTTTGTGCAGGAGGCAGCCAGCCGGATCGATCTGGGCGGTGTGCAGGTGAGTGCGTCCCAGCTGCTGGAGCGCTTCCTGTTTCCCCCCGCCCAGCAGCACAGCCCGATCGGCAAGCTCTCCGGGGGCGAGCGGCGTCGGCTCTGCCTGTGCCGGCTGCTGATTCAGGCGCCCAACGTGCTGCTGCTCGACGAACCCACCAACGACCTGGACGTGCACACGCTCACGGTGCTGGAAGACTTCCTCGAGGATTTCCGCGGCTGCGTTGTGGTGGTGTCCCACGACCGCTACTTCCTCGATCGCACCGTGGACCGGCTGTTCTGCTTCGAGGGCGGGGTGCTGCGGCGCTTCGAGGGCAACTACAGCGCCTACCTGGCCCAGTCCGCCCAGGCCGCGGCCAAACCCTCACCGGCGCCCACTGCAACGCCGTCCACGCCTGAAGCGTCCGCCCCGCCGGCCAGGGGAACGGGCGAACGCACCGAGAGGCCCCGGCGCCGCAGCTACCGGGAAAGCCGCGAGCTGGCGGATCTGGAGCAGCAGTTGCCGGGCTGGGAGGAGCGCCGCAGCCGGCTCGAAGCAGAGCTGGCCGGCGGCGGGCAGGGCGACTACGCCCGGCTGGAGAGCCTCACCCAGGAACTGGCCGCCCTGGTGGAACGCATCCATGCCGGCGAGGAGCGATGGCTGGAACTGAGTGATCTGCCGGCCTGAGACCAGGGCAAAACCACCCGCTGGCACAGGGATCTACCCCATGTTGGCGGGGGGTTGATGAGCTGGAGCCCACACGGCCCGGCGAAGCTGGCGCACGACCCGTAGGGTGGACTGGAAAAATTCGGTTGCCGCAGGTCGGCCGTCTTATGACTTCCATCGACGAGCACATCCTCAAGGACCAGATCGAAATCGAAACAGCCAAGGCCACGGGCAACGAGGCCAAGGTTCGTCACCTTGAGGAAGAGCTCAAGTCTTTGCAGGAATACAAGACCCATCACCCCGAGGACAATCACGATCCCAATTCGCTGGAGGTCTATTGCGACCTGAACCCGGAAGCCCCTGAGTGCCGCGTCTACGACGACTGAGCCACCAGGGCCTGTTCGCTGCGGTCGAGTTCCTTCCAGACCGCTTCCAGCAATCGATCGAGCCCCTGACGCGTTGCCCCGGAGATGGCCAGCACCTCCCGGGGCCAACGCTCCTTCAGCGCGTTTGAAGCCGCTGCCAGGGCATCTTCATCCAGCAGTTCCACTTTGTTAATGGCCAACAGCCGGGGGCGATCGGCCAGCCCATGGCCGTAGGCCACCAGCTCCGCTTCCACCACCGCCAGGTCGTGGGCCACATCCGCGCTGGAGCCATCCACGAGGTGCACCAGCAGTCGGGTGCGCTCAATGTGGCGGAGAAAGTCGTGGCCCAGCCCCGCGCCCTGGGCGGCGCCGGCGATCAGACCGGGGATGTCGGCGAACACCGTGCCATCCCCACTGGGTTTGCGCACCACACCGAGATTCGGGATCAAGGTGGTGAAGGGGTAATCGGCGATCTTCGGCTTGGCGGCCGACAGCACACTGATGAGGGTGCTCTTACCGGCATTCGGCAGGCCGATGATGCCGACCTCAGCCAGCAGCTTGAGTTCGAGCTGCAGTTGCCGCTCTTCCCCGTCCTTGCCTTCGGTGAACTTCTCGGGGGCCCGGTTGCGATTGCTCAGGTAGTGGGCGTTGCCCAGCCCGCCGCGGCCTCCAGCCGCCACCCGCAAGCGATCCCCTGGCTCGATCAGATCGCCGAGCAGGGCTTCGGTGTCAGGGTCGCGCACCTCGGTGCCGCAGGGCACCCGCACCACGAGATCCTCCCCGCCGGCGCCGGAGCAGCGGTTCGGGCCGCCGCGGCGGCCTTCCGGGGCGGCAAACAGCCGCTTGTATTTGAAATCCAGCAGGGTCTGCAGGTTGGCATCGGCCTGCAGCCATACGGCCCCACCATGGCCGCCATCACCGCCGGAAGGACCACCGGCCGGCACATATTTTTCCCGACGAAACGCGACGATGCCGTCGCCGCCCCGGCCGCCCTGGACCGCTATGCGGGCTTGATCGATGAACTGCAAGGAATCCCTTAACGAAGGCCGAACCTGAGGCCAACCCTAGGATCGGCCGGTCAGAGGCTCCGTCTTGGCAGAGGTTCGCTTCCAGCAGGTCAGCAAAGCATTTCCACCACGGCGGGGCAGCCAGCCTGTGGAGGTGCTTCGCCAGCTCGACCTCGACGTGCCCGATGGTGAATTCCTGGTGCTGGTGGGTCCCTCCGGCTGCGGCAAGAGCACTCTGTTGCGCATCCTGGCGGGCCTGGAAACCCCCACCGATGGCGAAGTGCTGGTGGGCGGGAGGCCCGTGAGTGGCCTGCGCCCGGCCCAGCGGGACGTGGCGATGGTGTTTCAGAGCTACGCGCTCTACCCGCACCTGAGCGTGGCCGACAACATCGGCTTCGGGCTGCGGCGCAGCCGTCCCCGCAGCGTGGCCCAGCAGCTGCAGGACAGCCTGCATCGCTGCAGCCGCGGGCTGCCCGCCCCCCTGCGCCTGCCCTCGAAGCGGGAGCAGCGCATTGAGGCACGCATCGCCGGGGTGGCCGAGGAGTTGGGCCTCACGCCCCTGCTCGACCGGCGTCCCAAGGAGTTGTCCGGCGGCCAGAAGCAGCGGGTGGCCCTGGGGCGGGCGATCGCCCGGGAGCCCGCCGTGTTCCTGATGGATGAGCCGCTCAGCAACCTCGACGCCAAGTTGCGCACGGGCACCCGCGCCCAGATCGTGGCGCTTCAGAAGCGGCTGGGCACCACCACGCTCTACGTGACACACGACCAGGTGGAGGCGATGACGATGGGGCATCGCATCGCCGTGCTCAACCAAGGCCGGCTGCAGCAGCTGGGCACGCCGATGGAGCTCTACACCTGGCCTTCGAATCTGTTCGTGGCCCAGTTCATCGGCAGCCCACCGATGAATCTGCTGCCGGTGCAGGCCGCAGGTGGCGATCAGATTCAGCTCGATGCCCGTCGCTTCCTGGTGGAAGGCCCGATGGCCGCCGCCCTGGCCTCCCATGCCGCCCGTGGAGTTTCCACGCCCCTTACAGGCGGGCTCCGGCCGGAGCATCTGAAGCTGGCACCGGCCACCAACCGGAATCTGCCGGGCGACGTCACCCATGTGGAGGCGCTCGGCAATGAACTGCTGATCAGCGCCCGGCTGCTGGAGGGCGGCCATCTGGTGCAGCTGCGGGCCGACCCCTCCCAGCGGGTGGTGCCGGGGCAGCGGATCCACATCGACGTGGACCCCAGCGGCTGGCGGCTGTTCGATGCCGCCGGGGAGGCACTGGCACTGCCACCGACCACCACCGCCGGCCCCGAGCGCACGGGGCCGGAACCTCAACTGCCCGTGCTCGATCTCTGAGCCCAGCAGGCCGGAGGTGCATAAGGGGAAGACCACCTCGTTAACGGGTCAGCCATTTCAAGAGTGAAATGCCCCCGGGTCGTTCCCACCCTGCACACTCTCAGCCCCGGTCTGGCACTCACCATCACCGGTGTTGTAGTGATCTGAGGCTTCATGCCACCCAGACCACACTGCAGCCTGGGCCGCCGTCACCCTGCTCCGCATCGCTCACCCGCTCCACGTAGGGCACGGTGTCCAGCCACTGGCGCAGGCCACGCTTGAGCTTGCCGCTGCCGATGCCGTGGATCACCCACACCGGCCCTTCCGCCGCGCGTAGCCGTTCCTCCACGGCTGCCTCCGCTTCGTGCACCCGCAGGCCGCGCACGTCCACGGTGTTGCGTTCGGTGCGCACCTGGGCGCTGCCGCCGCTGCGGCCGGGCTGGCGGCGCACCTGCACCACAGGCGGCTCCGGTGGCGCCGGCTTCTCGCCACTGAGGGATTCCACCCCGTCGAGCGGCACGGTGAGCCGCAGCACGCCGCAGCGCACCGTGAGCTCCTGGCCGTCGGTGGCAATCTCCAGCACTTCCGCCGCCTTGCCGAGCGAGAGCACGCGAATCCGCTCCCCCAAAGAGGGCCGCCAGCCGCGGTGCTGGCGGCGTTCCGGCTGAGGCTGATGTTCCTGCTGCAGGCGCTTGAGCCGTTGGCCCGCCTGACGCGCCTCCTCCCCATCGGTGTCGCCCTGGCGAAGACGGCGGATGATGCGGCGCACTTCCCGCTGGCCATCGCGGATCGAGTGTTCCAGCTGGCGGCGCCGCTGCTCCTGCAGTTCCGCAGACTGCTCCTGTTGGTGCTGCCAGCGCTGCAGCAGCTCCTCGTGCAACAGCTCGGTGCGCACCAGCAACACAGCCGCCTCTTCGGCAGCCTCCTGCTGGCGGCGCCGCTGATCCTCCAGGCCACGGATCACCTGGTTCAGCTCCCCTTCCCCCTTCGGCGCCAGCAGGGCGGTGGCGCCCGCGATCACGGCCGGCTCCAGGCCGAGGCGGCTGGCAATGGCCAGGGCGTTGCTGCGGCCCGGAATGCCCCACTGCAATTGATAGGTGGGCGAGAGGGTTTCGACGTCAAAGCCCACCGAGGCATTCTCGAAGCGGGCATCCTCGTACTTGAGCGCCTTCAGCTCACCGAAGTGGGTGGTGGCGATGGTGAGGCGGGCGCGGGCGGCGAGATGGCGCAGCAGGGCGATCGCCAGGGAGGTGCCCTCGGTGGGGTCGGTGCCGGCACCCACCTCATCGAGCAGCACCAGGGAGGCGCCACCGTGCGTTCCCGGCGGCGGCAGCGCTTCGAGGATGCGCGCGATGCGGCGCACGTGGCCGCTGAAGGTGGAGAGGTTCTGCTGCAGCGACTGCTCATCGCCGATGTCGGCCAGGACAGAGCCGCACCAGGGCAGCCGCGGCGTGCCGCGGCAAGGCAGGAACAAGCCGGCGCGCGCCATCAGGGCCGCCAACCCCACACTTTTGAGCGTGACTGTCTTGCCGCCGGTGTTCGGGCCGGTGATCGCCACCACCCGCAGGTCGCTGCCCACGGTGACCGTGACCGGCACCACCGCCCTGCCGCCCTCGCGCCGCTCCTGCCAGAGCAGCAGCGGATGGCAGAGATCCACGAGCTGGAAGGGGGCCTCGGCAGTGGCGGACAGCTCGGGGCGCACCCCGCCAAGGTCCTGGCCGTAGCGAGCGCGGGCCACGGCGCCATCGAGCTGCACCAGCACCGTCTGCAGGGTGTGGAGGGCATCTGTGTCCGCCGCCACCAGGCTGCTGAGCTCCGCCAGCACCTGTTGCTCGAGCTCGCGCTCCTTTCCTTCCAGCTCCCGCAGCCGGTTGCCCAGGGTGATCACCGCCTGGGGCTCGATGAATACGGTGCTGCCGGAAGCCGAACTGTCGTGCACCAGGCCGCTGAGCTGGGAGGCCGCCCCCGCCTTCACCGCCAGCACTGGCCGGCCGTTGCGTTCGGCGATCACGTTGTCCTGCAGCAGGGGCGCGCAACGCCGAATCAGCTCCTGGAGCCGCTCCCGCCGCTGCTGGCGCAGAGCCGAGAGCTGCAGCCGCAGCGCGGCCAGCGCCGGGCTGGCGCGGTCGGCCACACGCCCGCCTTCCTCGATACAGAAGCGCAGACGCTGCTCCAGCTCCGGCAGGGTGCGCAGGTTCTGCACCAGGCCGCTGGTGACGGGCCGCAGGTCCTCGTCCTCGATCTGGCGGCGCAGGCGGCGGCCGGCCGCCAGGGTGGTGGCCACCTCCAGCAGGGCCTCACCGGAGGCGGTGCCCCCCTTGCTGCAGTGCTGGAGGGTGCCACCGAGATCGGCGACGCCCTGAAAGCTCAGCCCCCCCTCCAGCACGCCATCGAGGCCCAGCAACTCCGTGGTTTCACAGAGCAGGCGCTCGCTCTCGGCGCAGCTGGCGGCGGGCAGCAGGGAGCGGCAGTGGCGGGCACCGGCGCGCGTGCTGGCGAAGCTGGCCAGGTGCTCCGCCAGGCGAGGCCACTCCAGCAGGTCAAGGGCTTCCGCCTCGATCGGGTTCAAGCCAGCCCCTGCACCTGTCCGGCTAGGGCAGCGGCTCCGGTGGCTCCGGCGCCGGCCATGGCGGATGAGGAGCCATCAGGCAGAGCCGCAGCGATCGGCTCCTCGCCCTGGTTGGAGGGGATGCCTTCGGGAGGCTCGTAGAGCATCTCCAGCCAGTTTCCTTCCGAATCCTGGAGGTAAAAGGAAGCGGTGCCGTCGCGGTGATCATGCAGCGGGCCCACCGGATGGCCAGCGGCGCGCAGCTCGCCGTGAACAACATCCACCTCGGCGCGCTCGCTGAAGTGAAAGGCGAAGTGGGGCCCGGCGGCGGTGTAGGCCGGGCTCAGCAGGGCCACCCCGTCACCGCCGTCGGGGGCCTGCAGATAGGACCAATCGTCGGCTTCCCAGGTGAGGCGCAGGCCGAGGGCCTGATAAAACGCCTTGGCGCGGGCCATGTCCTGCACCCGCAGGGCCACGTGGCCCAGTCTTCGCACCGGCATCGGCAGTGTCCTGGTCTTGGGTCCATTCTGAGCCGCCGCAGGCCCCGCGGTGAGGCGGAGCTCAGCGCCGGTCGGCCAGCAGCAGCGACACCCGGCAGACGCAGCCGATCGAGAAGCAGATGGCAGCGCTGCCCAGCAGGCCCCAGCCGGAGGCCTGAAGATTGAAATCCTCAAGGGCGAGCAGGCGCAGGGCGAGCAGCACGAGCAACAGAGCCACCAGCCAGGGGGCCAGCACCCACACCATCAATGGGGAGGGGCGCCGCCGGGCCTGACCAGTGGGGCGAGGTGCCGCCGGCTCGGAGGAGGTCACCGTTCGCTCAGCCATCGGGCCGCATCGCAGGCGTGGTAGGTGAGGATCAGATCGGCACCGGCGCGCTTGAAACAGAGCAGCGTTTCGAGCACCACGGCGCGCTCGTCGATCCAGCCGCGCTGGGCAGCCGCCTTCACCATGGCGTACTCGCCACTCACGTTGTAAGCCGCAATCGGCAGTTCCGATTCCTCGCGCAGGCGATGGATGATGTCGAGATAAGCCAGGCCCGGCTTGACCATCAGGATGTCGGCCCCTTCCTGCTCATCCAGCAAGGCTTCGGTGAGCGCCTCGCGGCCGTTGCCCGGATCCATCTGATACGTGGACTTGTCTTTGGGGATCGGCTTGTTCCCCACCGGACGCGGGGCGGAATCGAGTGCCTCCCGGAAGGGGCCGTAGTAAGCGGAGGCGTACTTGGCGGTGTAGCTGATGATGCCGATGTGCTCAAAGCCTTCTTCATCGAGCGCCTCCCGGATCGCTCCCACCCGGCCATCCATCATGTCGCTGGGGCCGAGCAGATCGGCGCCGGCGCGGGCCTGAGCCACCGCCTGACGGCACAGCTGGGCCACGGTTTCATCGTTCAGCACCACACCTTCGCTGTTGACGATGCCGTCATGGCCATCGCAGGAATAGGGATCAAGAGCGACGTCGGTCATGATCGCCATGGCCGGGTGTTCCTGTTTCAGGCGGCGAATGGCACGAGGAATCAGCCCGCCCTCGTTGAAGCATTCAGCGCCGTCTTCCGTTTTGAGGCCATCGGCCACCTTGGGGAAGAGCACCACGCAGCGGATGCCCAGATCCCAGGCGCGGCCCACTTCTTCCACGAGCCCTTCCAGGCTCCAGCGCTGGCAGCCGGGCATGGCCTCAATCGGCTCATTGCTGGCCCCTTCGTGCACGAACAGGGGGTAGATCAAATCGGCGGGGTCGAGGTGAAACTCGCGCACCATCGCTCGAAGAGCCGGGGTGCGGCGCAACCGACGGGGTCGATAGGTGAGTTCCATACGGGCAAACCTGCTGGCCGGATCCTACGGATCAGCGCTCCCCGCCTCGGAGGCCCTCCTGTGGCAGGGGTTCAGAGAATGGCGGCTTTGCACCACTCCCGCCTTGGGTCGGTGCTGCGCGCATCGCGCAGCTGCTCGAGCAGCTTTCGCTCCTGCTGGCTGTAGGTGTCAGGCAGGGCAAGGGTGAGGGTGAGCAACAGATCGCCGCGGCCATCTTTCTGGGGCCAGCCCTTGCCCTTCAAGCGCAGGCTGCGCCCCAGGGGCACACCGGGGGGTACCTGAACGGTGGCATCGCCGTCAGGGGTGATCACCCGGATATCCCCGCCAAGGGCGAGCTCGTCGAGGCTGAGTGGCAGATCGGCCCGTAGCTGATCCCCCTCCAGCTTCCAGACTGGATGCTCCTGCAGGGTGAGGTTGAGGTAGAGGTCGCCGCGCCGGCCGGTCCCGGGCTGGAGGTTGCCTTTGCCCTTGAGGCGCAGGCGGCTGCCGTTCTTCACCCCAGCGGGCACGCGCACCTGAACCCGCTCTTCGTTGACGGCCAGGGTGCGCTCGCAGCCGCGAAAGGCATCGGCAAAGGTGATGGTGATCGTGGCTTCCGCATCCAGCTGGGCGCCGCTAGCGCGGCCGGTGCCTGGAGTGAAGCCGCCGCCGAACCCGGCCGGAAAGCCTCCCGAGAAGCCGAACCCGCCCGGTGCACCCGCGAAGCCACCGGGGCCGGCGGCCCCGCCGAAGCGACCGAGCAGGTCGTTGATGAAGTCGTCGAAGTTGCCGTAGCGGCTGAAATCCACATCGACACCCGGTGCGCCGCCACCGCCCATCTGGCTCCAGTACTGGCCAAACTGTTCATACTTGCGGCGCTTGTCAGGATCGGAGAGCACCTCATAGGCCTCACTGATCTCCTTGAAGCGTGCTTCTGCCGCCGCGTCGCCGGGGTTCACATCCGGATGGTGCTGACGGGCCAGCTTGCGGAAGGAACGCTTGATGGCGTCCGCGTCGGCTCCCCGTTCAAGGCCCAGCACTTTGTAGTAGTCGCGATAGCCGTTGGCGCTCATCGAGGCAGGCTCATCGGCACGTCAGCAAGAACGTTCAGCCTCTCCAGTTTCCCAGCCGGAGCGTCGTGGTGGAAGGCCGACGGAGGGCGGAAGCCCGAACGCCGCCGTTGGGGCTCTGCCTACGCTGCAAGTCGTGATTGGCGCTGCCGATGCCTTTGCTCGCCGTGGTTCTCGCCTTCAGTGCCCTTGGTGCCCAGCCAGGCCCGGCAGCGCTGGCAGCTGCGCCCGCTGTGGCCTCCGGCTCCAGGCCAGCAACCTCCAGCACCGGCACGCTCGGTGAAGCCCTCAAGCCCTCCAACGCCGAACAACTGGCACTGGTCGACTTTCTGATCCAGCAGGGGGCGGTGTTCTACGGCGCCTGGTGGTGCCCCTACTGCTTCGAGCAGAAGAACCTGTTCGGCACCGAGGCGGGCCGCCGCCTCCCCTACGTGGAATGCGACAAGGACGACGCGGGGCGGCAGCGCTGCAGCAGCGCCGGCGTGCGGGCCTACCCCACCTGGACCCTCAAAGGGGAGCGGCGGGAAGGCCTGCAGACCCTCGAGCAGCTCAAGGCCTGGAGCGGCTTCCGCAGCCCTACAGCCGAGCCAGCCCGTTGACGGTGAGCAGAGCGGCGAACACAAAGCAGAGCGTGGCACTCACCTGGCGCTGATGGCTGTTCAGCCAGCGCCCGAGCCGCTCCAGCAGCTGCTCACCGCGGCGGCCACTGGCCAGCACCAGACACGGCGGCAACAGGGCAGGCAGGAGGGTGAAGCCCACCAGCAATGCCGACAGGCCGGCGCGTTCAGCGGCGTCGAGCGAGGCGCGGGCAAGATCCTGCACCGCCGGAAGAAACAGCGCCAGAGAACTGAGGTTGGCCGCCATCGCCCCCAGACCGAGCCGAAACGCCGACCACGGCGCGGCGGCCCTTGCAGGTGTCGGGGGTGGTGGGGCAACCGCGAGACCAGGCTGTGCACGCAGCAGATTGGCCGCGCCCAGCGACACCAGCAACGCCGCCACGGCCAGATGCAGGGTCGCCGCCACCGGATCCGGCCCCGTGGGGCGGGGCGGCAGCAGATCGCCGACGGCCAGGCCGAGCCCCAGCCAAACGAGGGTGATCACGGCAGCGCCCAACAGGAACGCCCAGGCCCGCGCCAGCCCCAGAGCAGGTGCCAGCAACTGGCGCACCTGCAGCACCAGCACCAGCGGACTCATCGCCGCACCCACTGCCAGTGGCAGCACCGCCGCCAGCACGGCTGCTGCAGAGAGGGTTGTTGACGCAGCGGCCGCCATCGCGCTCAGGTCGCCTGACCGGCCGGTGGCTGGGGCGGGGCGGCCGGTGGGGCGGCCGGCGGCAGCAGCAGGCTGTTGAGGCCAATCAGCAGAAACGACAGCGCACCGACCCCGGCCAGGATTCGCAGCGGCAGCGGCATGCCCGTCCGCTCCGGCATTGCGTCATCGCCCGCCAGCGGAGCACGGGCAGCAACGGCGGCCAGGACGGCCGCCTTGGAGGAGTCGGCGGTGAGGCTGCCGCCTGCGACGAGATCCTGCACCAGCGGATGGAAACGGGGCTCGAACCAACGGCGGAACACCCCGTAGCTGCGGTCCTGGGGCCAGAGGTGCTGCACGGGGCACCACACCGCCAGTTCCGTTTCAAAGATCACAGCGTGGGCGCGGCGCAGCAAGCCTTCCGCCTCCGCATCGGTGGCATAGGGAGGGAGCAGATACAGCCCGGCTTCACGCGCGGCTGCTCCCGGCAGCTCCAGGCCGAGCCCTACGGCCCAGTCGAGCAGGGGCTGGCGCGGCACGACGCTCACAGCGCAGCGGTTCAAGGCAGGCATGGCCCTCCCCGGGGCGGCGGGTCCCAGCGTGCCACCGGTCGGCCCCGGCTGGTGCCGCCGGCGCCCTGCCGCGCCATGCTCAGTCCACACCCTTGCGCCGCCATGGGACTCCTCACGCTGTTGATCGCCGCTCTGCTGCTGGGCGGCCTGTGGTGGACACGCATGGGCGTCCCCGCTCCACCCACAGGTGCCGCTCCGACCGGCCCTGCGGCGATGGACGGCAGCCTGCGCCGCGCCCAGGAAGCGGCACGCCAGCAAACCCAGCTGGAGACGCAACGGGAAGACGCCATCATGAAACCACTGCAGCCCTGAGGACCGGGGCTGCGGCATCCGCCTTCTGCAGCCATCGCGGTTCAGCGGCCTACAGCCGCCGCGCCAGCCAGCAGCGGCGCCGCCATCACCGGCCATGGATCCATGGCCACGGTGCGGCCGTCCCGTTGGCGCCGCAGCTCGAAGTGCAGGTGGGGCGTGGTTGCTCTGCCTGTCTGGCCTACCCGGCCGATGCGTTCACCGCTGCTCACACCCTGCCCGGGCACCACGGCCACATCGAGCAGGTGCGCATAAAGCGTGAGCCAGCCATCGCCGTGATCGATCACCACCGTGAGGCCGTACCCGCTCACGTCATCCACCAGCCTGGTGGTGCCGGGCAGGGCCGCCAGCACGGCCGATTCAGCGGGAACGATCAGGTCCACACCGGCATGCATCCGCCAGCGACCACGCGACTCTGAGTAACGCCAGCCGTAAGGGTCGAGCTCGGTGGCCGGCACGGCCAGGGGATAGGCCAGCACGGGGCTGTTCCCCAGCGGCACCAGCAGTGGTGGCGGTGTGGGTGGTGGCAGCGGCAGAGTGCCGGCGGCCAGGGGCAGCGGCTCCGGGTGGGGCTGAGGGCCGGGCTGCAGCACGGCCAGCAGGTGCTCTGGCAACGCCTCGTTGGCGCCCAAGTCCGCCACCGGAGTTTCGGCAGGCACGTCCAGCGGCCGCGGCGGCAGAGCGCTCTCGTAGGCAGCCACAGCACCGCAGGTTGCCCAGGTCAGGCAACACAGCGCCAGCAGCAAGGCCAGCGCCTTGCCCCCACCGGCTTCGGCGCGCCTCCGGCCAGGCCGCTGCCGGCTGCGCCGCACGCAAGTGTCAGCTGCCCGCTTCATGTCCGCCATGCCACACAAGCCGGCTCAACGTATCGGCGCTGATCGGCTTGCCAAGGGGCCGCCGGAGCGGCAGCGAAGCTATGCGCCGATGGCCGCGGCAGCGGCCCAGAGCCCATGGCAGCCGCGGCGACCGCGAGATCGCCGCGCCAACAATGGCCCGCACCCTTGCCGTGCATCTGCTCGGCTGCTGCTCAAGCCAGACGAACGTCTTCAGCACAGTCATTGGTCGGGCATGCCGACCCGGTTCAACATCGATCGAGATCAGCCCACATCAGAGTGGTCCCTGTGAGGTGATCGATTGGGAGGGATCGATAGCGTGCTGCTTCGAATGTGTTGAGCAGATCTTTGCCACCCCAGCGTTTCTGTAAGTGCCGCCGCCAAGGAACTGGCGCTCATGGCGCCAAGGCCGCAGAACGCAGACATGCCGGCCAGCAACCCATGGGGCAGCAGCGCAGCAGGGCAAATGAACGCGATCAAGAGCGCTTTTCCTGACGTGCGTCCACCTGGCACGGGTGAACGATGATCCCAGGCCAGCTGTTCATCCTGCCGGGCATGGCCGCACAGATCGGACGGTGATGGATACCACCGCAAGGCAGGCATTGGGTGCAGCGATCTTCCCCTCGGAAGACCAACAGAACCGCTCAGGAAGGTCCGCTCCAGGCGCCAATGAAATGGGGGCCTTCCAGCCCCCGTGAGTCATTTGGGTGATAAGGCTGACTTACCCCATCTCCCTATAGGAGTCAGGCAGCCACAGGGGCGGTCTGACGGGAGAAACGAACGATGTTGTTCGCTGTTACGGGTTTGCTCTTACCGAGCAGGCTTCAGTCACCCTCCTCATACCCCGTCGAAACCATTGCAGCCCCTGGAAGCCCGCAGAAGCGGGAATGGAGCTGAGCGGAATCGAACCGCTGTCCGAAGCACCGGTGTGAGCCACCTAGTCCGTCCGAGGACGGACCTTGTCATTGTGGCAGCAGTGAGGGCACAGGGCATGGGGGAAAGCCGGTGGGCATGACCGAACCTGTCGCTGCCGTAGCGGTGCTGCCCCAGGGCCTGGAGCAGCAGGGCGCTGAGGAGCTGGCCCAGCTCGGTGCCAGCGATGTGCGGCCCTTGCGGCGGGCGGCCAGCTTTCGGATCGAGCCTGCGGGCTTCTATCGCGTGCTGCTGGAGGCGCGGCTGCCCTTTCGCCTGCTGCGGCGCCTGGCGGTCTTTCCCTGTGCGGGCGCCGATGCGCTCTACGACGGCATCCAACGGGCCGCCGACTGGGACCGCTGGCTGCCGCCGGACGCCAGCTTCCGCGTCGATGTGACCGGCTCGGCCCCGGGCCTCAACCACAGCCACTTCACGGCCCTGCAGGTGAAGAACGCGCTGGTGGATCTGCAGCGCCAGCGCCACGGCCGCCGCTCCGGCATCGACCTGGACCATCCCGACCTCAGCCTGCAACTGCACCTGGGCGGCGGCCAGGCGCAGCTGAGTGTGGAAGCCGCCGGCAGCAGCCTGCACCGCCGCGGCTGGCGGGCGGCCATGGGCCTGGCGCCGCTCAAGGAGAACCTGGCGGCCGGCCTGATCGCCTGCACGGGCTGGGATGGCCGGGTGCCGCTGGCGGATCCGCTGTGCGGGTCGGGCACCCTGCTGATCGAGGCGGCCTGTCTGGCGCTGGCGAGGGCTCCGGGGCTGCTGGATGACGCCAACGGTCAGCCCCAGCCGCGCCGTTTCGCGATCGAGAGCTGGCCCGACTTCGACCCGGAGCTGTGGCGGCAGGCGGTGGCTGCTGCCGCCAGCCGTCGCCGCACGGGCCTGGCCGACGGCAGCCCGCTGGCGCCGATCGTGGGACGCGAGCAGGACGCAGACGTGCTGGAGCAGGCACGCCACAATGCCGCCGCGGCCGGTGTGGCCCCCTGGATCGACCTGCAGGCCGGTGACGTGCGTGACTTCCAGCCGCCGGAAACCCCTGGCGTGCTGGTCTGCAACCCGCCCTATGGCGAGCGGCTCGGCGCCGACGACGATCTGGAGGCGCTCTACAGCGATCTCGGCCGCCTGCTCAAGGAGCGCTGCTCCGGCTGGTCGTTGTGGCTGCTGAGCGGCAACGCCGCCCACACCGGCGCCCTGCGCATGAAGGCCAACCGGCGCGTTCCGGTGAGCAACGGCGGAATCGATTGCCGCTGGCTGAATTACACGATCCGCTGAACTCTTCCGCTGAACACCTCCGCTGATCGCGACCGCCTGGCGCGTGCCTCAGCGGCCCAGAATCGCTCGCGTGGTCTTGGTCAGGCCAGCGGTGGTCTGGGGCAGGTAGGGCCCCTTGGTGAGCTGCCCGCCGATGCGCAGGAACAGCCCGGCCAGCACCAGATCGAGGGCCATCACGGCCAGCACCGACCGGATCCAGCCCCAGGCCAGCCCCAGCTGCAGCCAGAGCACCAGGGCCAGCTGGCTGGCCACCGTGGCCAGTATCACCATGCTGATGCCCGCACCGAGCAGCAGGCCGCCGCTGATCAGGCGGCGCTTTTCCTTGTCGGCCTCCTGCAGGGCGATGCGCACGTGCAGGTCCATCACAGAAGCCACCAGGGCGGTGATGCGGCCCGCTGCCATGCGGCCCACGCCGGCGCCGTCGTCGTTGCGGCGGTGGTTGTCGCCACTCATTCGGAGCGCCGCCCGGTGGAGAGCAGCAGGCCGACCACGACCCCGACGGCCGCCGCCACGCTCACGGCCAGCAGGGGGCGCTCACGCACTGGCTTCTCAAGGCGGGGCCGCAGGCTGGTGTTCAGGTCGTCGAGCAGGTTCTCCAGCTGCTCCTCCAGGGGACCGATGCGATCGGCCAACTGGCGGGTCTGATCGGAGGCGCCATGAAGCAGATCCAGCAGCTGGCCACGCACTCCGCTGACGGTGCGGCCGGTGTGCTCGGCGATCAGGGAGGCCACCTCGTCGAAGCTGCCGCGGGTGGCTTCTAGGGTTTCCTTTGCCACCTGGGGCCATTCCTGCTGGATGGTGGGCAGCAGGGCCTCGAACCGCTCGCGGAACCGTTCGGCGCTGAGCGTCGGGGTGTGCTGATCCATGGGGCTGCCCGGGGGTGACGCTTGCGGTTCCAGGCTAAGCAGCGCCTCGCGGGTGGGGGTTGAGATTGTGTCGGAGTCCGATAGATTCGGTCTGCTCGAAGCGCGGGCCTGTTGGTTCACATCAATCAGGTCGAGTTCAAACATTTCAAGTCGTTCGGCGGATCGCTGGCGATCAGCCTCGAACCCAATTTCACCGTGGTCACCGGGCCGAACGGTTCGGGCAAGAGCAACATCCTGGATGCAGTGCTCTTCTGCCTGGGCCTGGCTTCCAGCCGCGGCATGCGGGCCGAGCGCCTGCCGGATCTGATCAACAGCGCCGTGTTGCGCCAGGGCAAGGCCGCCGAAACGGTGGTGAGTGTGCGCTTTGATCTCGGCGACTGGCAGCCGGATGGCGCCGAAGAGGGCCTTGAAGCCCCGGCAGAGGGTCCCTGGATCCAGGCCGGCCAGCGCGAATGGACCGTGAGCCGGCGCCTGAGGGTGGCGCCAGGCGGCACCTACAGCAGCAGCTACAGCGCCGATGGCGTGCCCTGCAACCTGCAGCAACTGCAGACCCAGCTGCGGCGCCTGCGGGTGGATCCGGAGGGCAGCAACGTGGTCATGCAGGGCGATGTCACCCGCATCGTGTCGATGAGCGCACGTGAGCGGCGGGGCCTGATCGACGAACTGGCGGGCGTGGCCCTGTTCGACAGCCGCATCGAGCAGACCCGCGCCAAGCTCGACGAGGTGCAGGAGCGACAGGAACGCTGCCGCATCGTTGAGCAGGAGCTGCTGGCTAGCCGCCAGAAACTCGAGCGCGATTGCGCCAAGGCCCGCTTGTACCAGGACCTGCGCCAGCAGCACCACGACGGCCGCCTGCAGGAACAGCTGCTGCGCTTCGAGCAAGCCCAGGCGCAACGCGCCGACGTGACGCGCCGCCAAACGGCGCTCACGGCGCAGCAGGACGCCGACCGGCTGGCCATCGCTGCCGCCCAGGAGGCTCTGGAGCAGAACGCGCAGCAGCTTGAAGCCCTGCAAGCGGAAGTGAAGGCCCTCGGCGAAGACCAGCTGCTCGGCGTTCAGGCCGAACTGGCCGGCCTCGACTCCAGCAACCGGGAACTGGCCCGTCAGGGCGAGCGGAATCAGCAGGAAGCCGAGCAATTGCAGCAGCAGCGCCAGGCGCTCAGCCGCCAGCAAGGGGAACTGCGGCAGCAGCAGCACGCCCTCACGGGCGACGACGATCGCCAGGAGCTGGAGGCGGCCGAGCAGGCCTGCCACAACGCTGAAGCAGCCGTCAACCTCTCGCGGCGTCGGCTGGGCGAGGTGGCCGGGCGTTCCGGCAGCTGGCTGGACGCGCAGAAGCGACGCAGCCAGCAGCGCAGCCAGCTGCAGAGCGTGATCGCCCCGTTGCTGGAAGAGCGGCAGCAGTTGGCCGAACGGTTGCGCCAGCAGCAGGAGCGCCTGCTGGAACTGGGTGCCGAGCTGGAGGGTGGCAGCGGCGACGACCAGGAGCTGCAGCAACGGCGGGCCGGTCTGGAGACGGAAACCCTCGCGCTGCAGCGCACCCTGGCCGGGCAGCAGCAACAGGCCCAGCAGTTGGCCGAAGCCCTGGCGCTGCAGCAACGCACCCGCGCCCGGCTGGAGCAGGAACAGATCGGCCTGGAGCGTGACATCGCACGCCTGGAAAGCCGCCGCGAAACCCTGCAGGAAAGCCGGGGCACCGGCGCGCTGCGCTTGCTGCTCGAATCCGGCCTGGAGGGCATCCACGGCCCTGTCGCCCAGCTGGGCGATGTGGAGGAACGGGTACGGCTGGCGCTGGAGGTGGCGGCCGGGGCGCGCCTGGGCCAGGTGGTGGTCGACGACGATCGCATCGCCGCCCGGGCGATCGAGCTGCTCAAGAGCCGCCGGGCCGGCCGGCTCACCTTCCTGCCCCTGAACCGCATCCGCGGCGGCAGCAGCCAGGCGGCGCCCAGCAGCTGGAGCAACCCCGGTGGGCTGGTGGGACGGGCGGTGGATCTGATCCGCTACGAGCCCGTCTACGGCGAGGTGTTCCGCTACGTGTTCGGCGACACGCTGGTGTTCGAAGACCTCTCCAGCGCCCGCCAGGAGCTGGGGCGTTGCCGCGCCGTCACCCTGGAGGGCGAGCTGCTGGAGCGCAGTGGCGCCATGACCGGCGGCAGCCTGCAGCAACGCAGCGACAGGCTCAGCTTCGGCAGCAGCGGCGAGCACGACGAGGCCGAACCGTTGCGGCGGCGCCTGCTGGAACTGGGCGAAAGCCTGGTGGCCTGCCGCCGCCAGGAGGCTGAGCTGGGGCGCCAGCTGGAGCAGCTGCGGCCGCTGCTGCAGGGAAACCAGCAACGGCTGGCCGGCCTTGAAGCCGAGCGCGCTGCCACTGAGCGGGCTGCCGGCCCCCAGCTGGAGCGTCTGCGGCAGCTCAACGAGCGCCTCGCGCACACCCGCGCCGCCGAAGCTGCCGATCAGCAACGCCACAGTGAGGTGGCGGCGCTGCTGGAAGCTCCGCAGCAGCAGCTGGCGGCCCTGGAGCAGGAGGAGGCCGCCGCCCAGGGCAGCGGTGACAGCGACCGCTGGCAGGGGCTGCAGCAGGAGCTCGAAAGCGCCGATGCCGCCTTGCACGAGGCCCGCCAGCACCGCGACGCCCTGCTGACGGCGCGCCGGGAACGCACCCTGGCGGCGGAGCGGCTCGGCCATCAGCTCGACGCCCTGGCCAGCGAGGAGCAGCGGCTGCGTCAGGCCGTGCTCGCCTTGTCTGAAGCCCATGGCCAGTGGCGGGAGCGGCAGAGCGAGGCCCTACAGCGCCGAGCCGCCCTGGAAGCGCAGCAAAGTGCGCTGCAGGAACGCTTCGGGGAGCGGCGGCGCGCGCGCGATGAGGCCGAAGCCCGCCTGGCGGCCGCACGCCTCGCCCTGCAGCAGCAGCAGTGGGATCTGCAGCGGCTGCAGGAGGAGCTCGCTGCCCTGGCTGAGCAGGAGCGGGGGCTGGGGCTGCGGCTGGAGGCGATGCAGCGCGAGCTGCCCGATCCCCTGCCGGAGCTGCCGGCGGGCGTGCGCGAGGCGGGGCTGGCGGCACTGGAGCAGTCGCAGCTGCGGCTGCAGCAGCGGATGGAAGCGCTGGAGCCGGTGAACATGCTTGCCCTTGAGGAGCTGGAGGTGCTGGAGCGGCGGATTGCCGAACTGGAGGAGCGCCTCGAGGTGCTCAGCAAGGAACGGGAGGAGCTGCTGCTGCGAATTGAAACCGTGGCCACGCTGCGTCAGGAGGCCTTCCTGGAGGCCTTCCAGGCTGTGGACGGGCACTTCCGCACGATCTTCGCCGGGCTCTCCGATGGCGAAGGACACCTGCAGTTGGAAAACCCGGAGCAACCGCTGGAAGGGGGACTCACCCTGGTGGCCCACCCCAAGGGCAAGGCGGTGCGGCGGCTGGCCTCGATGTCAGGGGGGGAGAAATCGCTCACGGCACTGAGTTTCCTGTTTGCCCTGCAGCGCTTTCGCCCTTCTCCCTTCTATGCCCTCGACGAGGTGGACAGCTTCCTCGATGGGGTGAACGTGGAGCGGCTGGCCGCCCTGATCGCCAGCCAGGCGGACCAGGCCCAGTTTCTGGTGGTCAGCCACCGGCGCCCGATGATCGCGGCCGCCACCCGCACGATCGGCGTCACCCAGGCCCGTGGCGCCCACACTCAGGTGGTGGGTCTGCCCACTGCCGCCTAGACCGAACCCCCAGCACCGGGGTCGTGGGTCACAATGACCCCCAGCCCCAATGTCGCCGACACCCCGCGGGATCTGGCCGTTGACCTCTTCCATTCCTCCTTCCGCCGATCCCGCCGCCGCCGCACCCAGCGACCGTCTCTGGCTGCGGTCGGAGCTGATGGGCACCCAGGTGATCACCCGTGACACGGGGCGCCGCCTCGGGGTGGTGGGCGAGGTGGTGGTGGACATTGACCGGCGTGAGGTAGTGGCCCTCGGCCTGCGCGACAACCCCCTCACCCGCTTCCTGCCGGGCCTGCCCCGTTGGATGCCGCTCGACCGCATCCGTCAGGTGGGCGATGTGATCCTGGTGGATTCCGCCGATTCGCTGGCGCAGGGGTTCAATCCAGAGCGCTACAGCAAGGTGATCAACTGCCAGGTGATCAGCGAGTCGGGCGAGCAGCTCGGCCGGGTGCTCGGCTTCAGCTTCGACATCGAGACCGGTGAGCTCACCACCCTGGTGCTGGGGGCCCTCGGCGTGCCCCTGCTGGGCGAGGGGGTGCTGAGCACCTGGGAACTGGCGGTGGAGGAGGTCGTCAGCAGCGGCCCCGACCGCATCATCGTGTATGAGGGGGCGGAAGAAAAACTCAAGCAACTGGGCACGGGCCTGCTCGAGAAGCTCGGCATCGGCGGCCCCAGCTGGGAGCAGGAAGAGCGCGATCGCTTCCGCCAGACGATGGTGCCGGTGGAGAACCAACTGGCCTCCGGGCAGCCCAGCGTCCAGGAGCAGCGCCGGATCCAGCCCGCCACCAACCGGGCTGTGGAGCCCAGCGTCGATCAGGAGCTCGAATACGTGGAGCTGGAGCGGCGGCGGCAGGAGCCGCTGCGTCAGCGCCGCTACCTCGACGACGAGGAGGAGGAGTCTTATGGCCGTGGCGAGTCGCGCCGCTTCGACCGCGACGACGACCGGGGCTTCAACCGGGAAGAGGGCCGTGGCTATGGCAACGACGAGGTCCGCGGCCTCGGTCGTCCTCAAGACCGGGACTTCATCCGCGGCGAGGAGAGCGGCTACGGCAATGACCAGCCCGGCCGTGAACCACTGGAACCCCTTGACCCTCTCCCGCCACGCTCAGAGCGCACGCTGCCTCTGCGCGAGCGCCCTCTTCAGGCGCGCCCGGACAGCCGTCGGCGCCCACCCATCGCCGAGGATCCCGTCGATGTGGACGTGGAGCCGTACAGAGATGAGGATGTGACCGATCAGGCCGCTCGGCGCCGCCGTAACGATTTTGAAGATCCCTGGTGATCACGGCCTTCTGTGATGAAGGTCCGCTGTCACAGCGCGGCTTGAAGTGATGCTGACTGTAGGTTTGGCGGCCAAGACTGATTGCGCCCGTCGCTGATCATTGCCTGGGCTGATCACAGCGCTCGTGGAGCGATTTTCATCCTGCCCCTTCCTTGGGTTCAAAGTCGAGCGAAGCCGAGTTCACGCAGTAACGCAGACCGGTGGGCGCTGGACCGTCGGTGAACAGGTGTCCAAGGTGCGCCTCACAGTTGGCACAGCGGATTTCCGTGCGCACCATGCCGTGGCTGCGGTCTTCGACGGTGGTGATCGCCTTGGGATCGAGGCCGCTCCAGAAGCTGGGCCAACCGGAGCCGGAGTCGTACTTGGCGTCGGAGGTGAACAGCCGGGTGCCACAGCAGACGCAGTTGTAGTGCCCGGCCTGCTTGTTGTTCCAATAGGCACCGGTGAAGGCCCGCTCCGTGCCCCCGAGGCGCGCCACCTGGTATTGCTCAGGCGTGAGCTTCTGCTGCCAGATCTGATCCGCTTCCGCCGGGGTGGGAGCGGGGGAGGAAGCGGCAGCTGAATCGGAAGGGGCCATGGCCGGAGGCGACGAGCGGCGAGAGGGCAGCCCTCAACCTACGCAGTGGGAAGCAGATCAGTCACCATCGCGGCCAGAGCGGCCACAGCTCCGGGCTGCCCCCGCAAGCTGCGCAGGTCCTCCCGCTGCCCCGCCAGACGGTCCGGATGGGACAACCAGTCAGCGGCTTCAGCGGCGATCTCCTGGGGAAGGATCGGCCCCACCCGCTCGGGCACCACAGCCCGCCCGGCGGAGATGTTCGGCCAGGCAAGGAAGCCGCGCTGGCGCATCCGCCAGGCGGTAAGCGCCACCCCCAGCAACCAGCGCAGCAGCGGCAGGCGTGCCACCAGCCCCAGCCATCCGTCCCAGGCCTGCATCACCTGAAGATGCTGGGTGGGCACCAGCACGATCATCGGCACCCCGAGGGCGCCGAGCTCGGCAGTGTTGGCGCCCACGGTGGTGAGGGCAAGGGCGCACTGGCTCAGCGCCCCGTGGGCGGGATGCTGCTCCACCAGCAGGATGCGCGTGCCGGCGGCGGTTTCCAGCCAGCGGGATGGCGCCTCGTCGGAGGGCTCTAGCAAGCGGGGCTCGCTGCTGCCGTAGTGCCGTTGCAGCGGATTGGCGGGTCCGGCCAGTGCGAGCAGTTCGGCCACGGTGGTGGTGGGTGCCACGGGTAACAGAAAGCGGCAGTCGGGCCTCAGAGCGGCGAGCCGGTCGGCGGTGTCGAGCAGAAAGGGCACCCCCACCAGCAACTTGGCGCGCTTCGAACCAGGCAGCAGGGCCACCCACTGGCCGGCCGGCAAGGGCGCCTCAGCACGGGCCGTCTCGGAGAGGTCAGCCATCAGATCGCCCACGATGGTGCAGCGGTGGCGCCAGCGGGGGGGCAGGCGGCGCTCAGCCTCCGTGCCCATCGCAGCAATCCGGTCGTTCCAGCGAGGCCAGCGCGCCACCCACTCCGCGTAGGTGAGGTGGCGATAGCCGAGGCGGGCCTTGAGCAGCACCGTCCAGAACTGATCGCCGCCCAGGAACACCACCACACCCCTGGCCGGCCAAGGGCCATAGCGGCGGGGACGCAGCAGCAGCTTCCAGAACCTGTCGGCTGGCACTATCGAGTTGAACAGGCCGAGCCTTTCGGCGGCCTGGCGCTCATGGCCGGTGGCATTCGGGCAGGGAACCAGCACCAGCCGCAGCTCTGTGGCCGCCTGAGGCTGGCGGGGACGCAAGGCCAGGGACGCATGCAGCCGTTCGGCCAGAGGCCGCACCCAGGTGGTGAGTTCACCGGGGCCGTTGCAGACCAGCACGATCGCTGTGGCGGACGGCGGGCCGGTCAAGTTGGGGAAGAGAAATGCGGATGGCGAGACTTGAACTCGCAAGGCCGAAGCCACACGCCCCTCAAACGTGCGTGTCTACCAATTCCACCACATCCGCGTGGCCGTCAGGGGCGAACCCCCTTCGACTCGTCAATATACCGATCGCCCGGCCCACCCTTCCGCTGCGCCCCACACCTCGCGCGATGGCACAGCGCAGATGGGTCAGCACCAACCATCAGCGCTTAACTGGTGGGCCGTTTCCACCGGGCCGGCTGCCGGGATGGCACCGGGTGGCAGGCGCTTGATTGAGCGCTGATACAGTCCGCTGCGCCTAGATGCATATGGGATGCCCATCGGCAAGCTGCTGATCGCCAACCGGGGCGAAATCGCGCTGCGAATCCTGCGTTCCTGCCGAGAACTGGGCATTGCCACAGTGGCCATCTACAGCACTGTGGATCGCAACGCCCTGCACGTGCAGCTCGCCGATGAAGCGGTGTGCGTGGGCGAGGCGCCCAGCCGAAAGAGCTATCTCAACATTCCCAACATCATCGCGGCGGCCATCTCCCGCGGCGCTGACGCCATCCATCCCGGCTATGGCTTCCTGGCCGAAAACGACCGGTTTGCTGAGATCTGCGCCGCACACGGCCTCACCTTCGTGGGTCCTTCGGCGGAGGCGATCCGGGCGATGGGCGACAAATCCACCGCCAAGGCCACCATGCAGCGGGTGGGTGTTCCCACCGTGCCGGGCAGCGAGGGCCTGCTGGCCGATGCCGAGACGGCAGCGGCAGTCGCCGCGGCCATGGGCTATCCGGTCATGATCAAAGCCACCGCCGGTGGCGGCGGGCGGGGCATGCGGCTGGTGCCCGATGCCGACCAGCTCGAGAGCCTGTTCAAAGCGGCCCAGGGCGAGGCCGAGGCTGCCTTCGGCAATCCTGGCCTCTACATGGAAAAGTTCATCGACCGGCCCCGGCACGTGGAAGTGCAGGTGCTGGCCGACCGCCACGGCAACGTGGTGCATCTTGGAGAGCGCGACTGCTCGATCCAACGCCGTCACCAGAAGCTGCTGGAGGAAGCGCCCAGCCCGGCGCTTGATGCTGACCTGCGTCAGCGCATGGGGGAAGCGGCGGTGGCAGCGGCCCGCAGCATCACCTACGAGGGCGCCGGCACCGTGGAGTTCCTGCTCGACAAGAGCGGTGCCTTCTACTTCATGGAGATGAACACCCGCATCCAGGTGGAGCACCCGGTCACAGAGATGGTGACCGGCATCGACCTGATCGCCGAGCAGCTGCATATCGCCGGTGGTGAGCCCCTGCGCATGCGGCAGGCCGATGTGCAGCTGCGCGGGCACGCCATTGAATGCCGCATCAACGCCGAGGATCCACAGAAGAATTTCCGGCCAGCGCCGGGGCGCATCTCCGGCTGGCTGCCTCCGGGCGGGCCTGGAGTGCGGGTCGACAGCCACGTCTACACGGGCTACGAGATTCCGGTTTTCTACGACTCCCTGATCGGCAAGCTGATCGTGTGGGCACCCGATCGTGAGGGCGCCATCCGGCGCATGCGGCGGGCGTTGATGGAATGCGCCATCACAGGCATCTCCACCACGATCGACTTCCACCTCAGCCTGCTGGACCGGCCCGAGTTTCAGCGCGGCGACATCCACACCAAGTTCGTGGAGCAGGAGATGCTGCCGGGCTGATGCCGGCAGATCAGCCAGTGGTTTGCCGGCTGGCAGTTCTGGCTGCTTGTTCGGGGCCGTCGCCATTCAGCCACCATTCTGTGGCGGGCGGCTTGTGGGTGGTGGTTCGGCCAGCACTCTGAGGCTGTCCTGTTCGCCCTGGGCGAACCGGTTCAGCCGGCCCCCAGGGTGGATCCATGCCGCGCCACAAGGGTGAGCAGGCCCTGCTGGCCCAGCAGCAACTCGCGCACCAGGCTGATCAACCCCACCCAGATCACCGGTGTCACGTCGACGCCACCGATCGGCGGCACCACGCGGCGGGTGGTGGCCAGCAGCGACTCCGTGGGCCAGCCGATCAACCGCATGGCGCCCCGCTGCAGATCGATCTGGGGGTACCAGGTGAGCACGATGCGGAACAGAAACAGCAGGGTCCAGGCGCCCAGCACCAGACCCAGCAGCAGGTTCAGCGCCGGCAGCGAACGCAGCAAGGTTGCAGCCGTCACAAAGCTCTAAGCAGAAAGGCCATTGATCGTAGGAAGCGGTGGCCCTTGACTAGGATCCCAGCCTCCATCAGCGCCACCATGACCCCTTCCCTCGCCAACTTCCTGAGCAGCCTCGTGTGGGGAGCGGTGATCGTGGTGATCCCCATCAGCATCGCGCTCGTGCTGATCAGCCAAACCGACCAGGTCGACCGCAAGCTCTGATCCGCTTGACCAACACGGCCAGCGCTGGCACATGCAGACCCAAGCGTCGAGATGCAGCCAGTCCTTGATCTACTGGAGGCCACGCCGGTCTCCAGTAGCAGTGCGTTGCAAAGATCCGCCGCAGAGCTCCGCAGGATCGGCCTGCAGAACGCAACCGGCAGGCTCCCGTCACTGGCTTGATTGCTGCTCACCGTTGGTGCGGCAACGGTGAATGGGTCTTCCCGGCCGCGCTCTGGACATGTCCCTAAAGTGCTTTAACGGGTTCTCCAGTCGGAGGATGCGGACGTCCGTTCTGCCTGAGGTCTTCCAGACGTGGTTAATGCCAGCCTGAACTGGGCGAGCATCGTCGGCATCGTGTTGGCCGTCGGCGGAGCCTTTCTCTATTTCATGAGGAGCTTCAAGCCCGCCCTCGCTCGCGACTACGACGTTTTCTTCGCGGCGATCGGCCTCCTCTGCGGTGGGATCCTCTTCTTCCAGGGCTGGCGCCTCGATCCGATCCTCCAGTTCGGTCAGTTTCTGCTGGCCGGCACCACCGTCTTTTTCGCCTACGAGAGCGTGCGCCTGAGGGGCGTCACCACCGAGCAGGCCCGGCGCTCCTCCTTCTTCGACGACGACGAACCCCTGCCACCTCCCGCCCGTGGCCGCATGGGTGGCGGCGACTGGAACCCCGATGTCGACCGCCTGGAAGAACCCCAGCCCCTGCGCCGCAGGATCCGTTCACGCGAAGCGGAACCCGAAGACGACGACTTCTACCGTCCGCGCCGCACCGCCCGCCCTGCCATCCCCGAGCGGGCCGCCAGCCGCCGCCCCGCCGACACCGACGACTGGGATCCTGCCCCCCGCTCCCCCCGCGTCGACGACCGCCCGGCCGCTGTGGATCCCGGCTTCCGCGCAGGCTCATCCCCCCGCAGCACTGCAGCCCCCAGCTCCGGGCCCGCCTTCGGCGCTCGCCGTCGTGATCGGGATGTGGCTGCGGAGCCGCGCCGAGGCACCCGCCCTACCGCCAGCAGCGAGTCTGTTCCCCGCTCCAGCCGGCGCACCGGCAACGCCCCTGTTCAGGGTGCCGGTCCACTGCCCGGCGGCGCTGAGCCCTCGTCACGGCCCGCAGCAGGGGTACCCATGGGTTCACCGCTGCGCGGCAGTCTTGGCGATGCACCAGCCTCCGGCAGCACCCCTGATCCGGCCAGCGACGCGGATTACACACCGTTGCGCTCCAGCAGCAGCGCCAGTGCTCGAAATGCGTCCGGTCCTACCGGTGCACGCAATGCCTCCAGCAGCGCTCGCCCTGGCTCCAGCCGCGACAACAGCTCCCGTTTCGACGACTGACCTCCAGCCACCGGTGAGAGCTCTGGGCTGGGGCCAGCCATGCCCCCTGCGCTGGGTGCCCTGGCTATTGGCCCTGCAGCTGGTGGTCTGGCTCTCAGGCTGCGGGCTGGGCCCGAGCAGCCGGCCGGCCCCCTCCACCGGCCTCGGACCCGAGGCGCGCCAGGAGCCGGCATTGAGCGGGGATGGCCGGCTGCTGGCCAGCCTGGTGGAGCGCGGCGGGCGCACCACCGTGCTGCTCCAGGAGCGGCTCAGCGGCAGAGTGATCCCCCTGCGCCACCTGCAGCGGCAGCAGCCCCACAGCTCCCCGTCGTTGAGCTGGAACGGTCGCTACCTGGCCGTGATCGTGCAGCGGGGTGAGCGGCGCCTGGCGGTGATCGAGGACCGTGCCAACGGCCGTGGCATTCCGCTGCCCCTGCCGGGAGGCCAGGAGCCCGAGCGACTCAGCCTGGCCCCGGACGGCCGGCGCCTCGCCATGCAGTTGGTGCGAGGCGGCCAGCGGCAGGTGGAACTGTTCGATCTCAGTGGTCTGCTCGAACCCGATCTGCCGCCCGGGCTGGCAGTGCCGGGGCGATGAGGAAGCCGCCGACCCTGGTTGTTGGATTGCTGCTGGTCGGTCTGGCCGGCTGCAGTGCCTCCCCCCTGCGGCCGCTGGCACCGATCAACCAGGCCCTGGAGCAAGCCGGCGCCACTGGGCGTGAGCCGTCCCTGGCCAGCGGGTGGCTGGCCCTGATCAGCGGCCGCCAGGGCCGGGAGCAGGTGGTTCTGGTCGATCTGCGGACCAACCGGCCGGTTCCCGTGCCGGGACTGAACCGCCCCGATGCCCAACCGGTGAGCGCCAGCGTGGATGGGAGCGGTGAGCGGCTGGCGGTGGTGCGGCAGCGGGACGGCCGCACCGAGCTGGGGCTGTACCGGCGCTCGATCCAGGGGTTTCAGCCTCTGCCGCTGGATCCAGCGGGGGTGCCGCGCCAGGTGAGCCTCAGCGGCGATGGGCGCCAGCTGGCGGTGGAGGTGAGCCGCGGCGGGATCTGGCAGGTGGACCTGCTGGAGCTGCCATGAACCGAAAACCCGGCGCGATGGCCGGCCCCGGCATGGGTCATCAGGCAGGTGCGACGGCGGAGTGGGGGCCCCTCACAACCTGCTGTGGAAGCATGGCTGAGGCAGGAGATGGGCACGGCATGACCGAATCACGAGGAATGGAATCAACGCCCTCGCCGGGCAACAGGGCCGGAACCACCGCTGGTGTCAACGGTGCCGATCGGAAGGTTCCGCGTGGCCTGTGGCTGGCCTCTCTGGCCCTCTTCGTGGTGTTCTTCCTGAGCGCCTCCTACCGCCATTACACCCTTTCTTCCAGCGCCTTCGACCTCGGCATCTTTGATCAGGCTGTGTACCTGATCAGCCAGGGATTGCCACCGATCTCCTCTTACCTGGGCTTTCACATTCTTGGCGATCATGCCTCGTGGATCTTCTACCCCCTGAGTTTGCTGTACAGGATTCATCCATCGGTTCAGTGGCTGTTCGCCGTTCAGGCATTCAGCCTGGCAATCAGTGGGCCCATCGTCTATCTGATCGCGAAAGACTATCGGCTAAGCGATCAGGACGCAAGGCTGATGGCCTTCATCTACTTCCTCTATCCGGTGGTGATCAATGCAAGTGTTTCCGACTTCCATCCCGAAATCATTGCCATTCCATTTCTCTTCCTGGCCATCTACAGCCAGCGGAGAGGCCATCTCTGGATGACCCTTCTGGCGATCGGAGTGGTGTTGGCCTGCAAGCAGGCCCTGGCACTCACATGCATCGGGCTTGGTGCCTACTTCCTGATCAGGCGGGACCGCAGGACAGGCCTGTTGGTGATGGGCCTGTCCACCTTCTACCTCGCCCTGATCATTTCGGTCGTTACCCCATCATTCGGGGGTGGGGTGATAAAGCACGACTGGATTGGCCGGTTTTTCAGCTATCTCGGTAATTCCCACCAGGAGGTGGTCACAACCATCCTGTTCAACCCGATGGTTCTGATTCGCCATCTGTTCTCCGTTGAGAATGCCTTCTACCTGTTCCTGCTGATTCTCCCTGTCATCTTCACCAGCAACATCAAGGCATTTCCTGAACTGATGGGTGCCACTCCTGCGCTGTTGCTGAATCTGCTGAGCGATCACCCCAATCACAAGGGACTGATGCTCCATTACAGTTTGCCGATCGTTCCTTTCATCATTCTTTTTGCGATTTCCTCGCGAACCTACGGCTTTCCGAAGATCCGATCCAGCCTTTTGCTTGTGTGGGCTGTCCTGTGCATGTTCGGGTTAACGAAGTTCATCAGGATCATGACGAACCATTCGTCTTTTGAGCGGATTGAAGAGGCCCATCGCGTTGTGTCGTTGATTCAGCCAGACTCGGCAGTTCTGGCTCCCATCGACATCGCTCCCCACCTCTCCCATCGAAGGGTGATCAGCAAGCGCCTGCACAGTGATGGCGAGCGGTACATGACATCAAAGTTCCTGCAGCACTACGACTACATTCTGCTGAATGGCTCCGATTCGAAGAAGGATCGCGTGCTGCAACGGCGACTCAAGGCCGATCAATCCTTCCGCATGATCTACCAATCCCCTGATTTCATGCTCTTTCGGACCAATCACCCCCTGCCCTGGTCCCCATCGGTGCTCAAATCGGTGGATGTGTTCTCATGAGAACCCCGCCCCAAGAAAGGCTCAGGGCACCAGGCCAGCCCAGTGCAGGAAGGTGTCACCGCTGAGGGCTTCGATCAGCAGCACGGAGGCAAAGCCGATCATCGCGAAACGGCCATTGACCCGTTCGGCATAACCGCTCCAGCCGAAGGCAGGGGCATCGGCCGTGGTGGCGCTTGTGGGAGCTGGCACGGCGGGATCTGCCGCTGAAGCAGTGGCTTGGTCGGTGGCGGGTTCCGGATCGGTGGGCATGGGGCGTTCAGGTTCGAGTGAAGTCATAGCCGGTGGCCGGCAGCAGGCGCCAGCCGCCCTGGCCATCCAGTTCGAGCACGGTGTCGTGGAAGGCGGCCAGGGTGGGGCGGTGGCCCACGCTCACAAAGGCCATGTCCCGCTCGGTGAGCAACTTGTAGAGATGCTTCTCGGTGTTCACATCGAGGGCACTGGTGGCCTCATCGAGCACCACGAACCGCGGCGAGTTGAGCAGCAACCGGGCGAAGGCCAGGCGCTGCTGCTCGCCGAGGGAGAGGAGGCGGGGCCAGTCCTGCTTGATGTCGAGGTCGGGGTAGCGGCGCACCAGCTCCGGCAGCCGCACCTCTTCCAGGACGCTGCGCAGGTGGTCGTCGCTGAAGCGCTCGGGCTGCTGGGGGTAGCAGAGCTGTTCCCGCAGGCTGCCCAGGATCATGTAGGGCTTCTGGGGAATGAACAACAACTCCGCCAGCGGTGGCCGCTCCACCGTGCCGGCCGCAGCCGGCCACAGGCCACTCACCATGCGCAGAAACGAGGTTTTGCCGCAGCCGCTGGGGCCCACCACCAGCAACCGCTGACCAGGGCCCACCTCCAGGCTGATGTCGTGAATCAGGCGGCGGTCGGTGTGGGGTGGCACCAGATCCGCATGCTTCACGAGGATGGTCTGGTGTGAGGCATCTGCCAGCAGTGAATCCTGGTAGCTGCGTTCGCGGGCCTGGCTGCCGATCTCATCCACCTTGAGCTGGAAGCCCTCCAGGCGGCTGATGCTCGCGGAAAAGGCCGCCAGTCGATCGATGTTGTTGACGATGTAACTGACCGAGAACAACACCTGACTGAAGGCGATGCTGGCCTGCCCGAACACGCCGAAATCAACTTCCTTTGCGAAATAGACCGGAGCGATCACCAGCCAGGGCAGAAAGCGCGAGAAGTAGTCGTAGGAGCGCTGGATCACCTGGATCAGCGCCTCCCACACGATCAGCTTGTTGTAGTTCACGATCGCGCCACTCAGCCGGCGCTCAGCCTCTTTGCCTTCCTGCTGCTCACCGCGATAGAAGGCAATCGACTCGGCGTTGTCGCGGATGTGAACGAGGCCATAGCGGAAATCGGCCTCCAGCTTCAGCTGCTGATAGTTCAACGCCACCAGCTTGCGGCTGGCGAACACGATCAGTGCGGTGCCCCCCAATGAATAGGCAAGCAGGAGCAGCGCGAGATTCACGCTGATGCTCCACAGCACAATGATGAAGCTCACGAAGGTGAGCAGCGCGGAGAGGATCTCCACCGTGACGCTCAAGCTGGTGCCAGTGAAGCTGGCAGTGTCCTGAGAAATCCGCTGGTCAGGGTTATCGATCTCCTGCAGGGATTCGTCGTTGGGATTGAGGATGTAATAGGCGCGGTTCGAGAGGTAGCGGGTGAGCAGACGACCGCTCAACCACTCGCGCCACAGCAGGCCAAGCTTGGGGATCAGGTAGCTCTGCGTGGCGCGGATCGGCAGAGCCAGCACCAGGCAGAAGGCATAAATCGCCACGATCTTCCAGAAGCCGTCCTGGTCGTAGGCCACCAGGGCGTTATCAACGTTGCGGGCCACAAAGCTGATGCCCACGTTGATGCCGTTGATCACCAGGATCAACAACGTGATCACGCCGATCAACAGCCAGGGAAGCCAGCGGCCCTGGCGCAGCTTCGCCCGGAAGCTGCTGAACACCGCCAGGCCGCCGGCGAACAGGGCCATCACTACCGGACCGATCGGGCCGCTCCAGAGCGCGGCCACCTGCTCGGGCACCCCTGGCAAGAAGCGGCTGCGCAGATCGGGGATGAGCACACCCGCGGCGGCCACCGAGCCGGTGAGCAGCAGCAGGGTGACGCCCACCACCACCGCAAGCAGGGACAGCACCAGCAGCAGGAATTGCCAGGAACTGCTCTCCTCCAGCGGGAGGAAGTAAGGCTGGGCCAGGCGCTGCAGCTTGCCGAGCTGCTCGCGGAACGCCTTGAAGAAGCTCATGGACCGTGACAGGTCCGCCCATTGTCGCCGCTGGCAGGGAGCGGTGGGAGGGGGCGGTCAGCCCGGTGGCCAGTGCAATGGACGCCCACCGATCACATGCACATGCAGGTGAAAGACGGTCTGGCCGGCTTCGGCGCCGTTGTTGATGACGGTGCGCCACCCCGTGAGCCCCTCCTGGCGAGCCACCCTGGCGGCCACCAGCAGCAGATGCCCCAGCAGGGCCTCGTGCTCCTCCCCTGCGGCATTGAGATTCACCAGGGGTTCACGTGGGATCACCAGCACGTGCACCGGCGCCTGGGGGTTCACATCGCGGAAGGCCAGGCAGAGGTCGTCGGCGTGGACCTGATCGCAGGGGACCTCACCGCGCAGGATCCGCCCGAAGATCGTGTCGGCCGCGGGTGGGGTGCTGGAGGCCATGACGCCACAGGGCAGGACAGGGCGGGAACCGGTGAGGTGACCCTGGTTTCCGATCGATGTTGGCACGCTGCAACAGCGCCGCCCTGCTGGGACTGGAGGCGGCGCCGGTGGTGGTGGAGGTGGACATCGCCCCGGGCCTGCCGGCCCTGCAGCTGGTGGGCCTCTCCGACACCGCCGGCCGCGAATCCCGCGAGCGGGTGCGGGCGGCGCTGCGCAACAGCGGCTTCCGGCCCCCGCTCACCCGGGTGATCGTGAGCCTGGCTCCAGCCGACCTGCGCAAGGAGGGGCCCGCCTTCGATCTGCCGATCGCCCTGGGCGTGCTGCTGGCCAGCGGCCAGCTTGATCCCCAGCGGCTGATCGGCGTCTGGAGCACCGGCGAGCTGGGCCTCGATGGCACCCTGCGGCCTGGGCGCGGGACGCTGGCCCTGGCCCTGGCCGCCAGGCAGGCCGGCGCGCGAGCCCTGGTGGTGCCGGCCGCCAACGGCGCTGAGGCGTCCCTGGTGGAGGGGCTCACGGTGTGGCCGGCCGAAACGCTGCAGCAGGTGGCCCAGCTGCTCTTGGATCCAGCCCTCGCCTGCCCCTGCCGGCCCGCCGCAGGTAAGCCGGTAGGGGCAGGCGAGGGGGCAGCGGCGGATCTGGCCGATGTGCGGGGGCAGCACCACGGCCGGCGGGCGCTGGAGATCGCCGCAGCCGGACACCATCACCTGCTGCTGGTGGGCCCTCCGGGCAGCGGCAAGACGATGCTGGCCCGCCGCCTGCCGGGACTGCTGCCACCGCTGCCGCCGGAGGAAGCACTCGAGCTCACCCAGGTGGTCTCCGTGGCAGGTCTGCTGAGCGGCGAGGCGGGCCTGATCCGCCAGCGGCCCTTCCGCGCCCCCCACCACAGCTGCACCGCCACGGCCCTGGTGGGAGGCGGGGCGTTGCCGCGGCCGGGTGAACTGTCGCTGGCCCATCACGGCGTGCTGTTTCTCGACGAGCTGGCTGAATTCCAGCGGGCCGTGCTCGATCAGCTGCGCGAGCCGCTGGAGGAGGGGGAGGTCTGGATCAGCCGCCAGCGCCAGCGAACCCGCTTCCCCTGCCGGATAGCGCTGGTGGCGGCCACCAATCCCTGCCCGTGCGGCTGGTTCGGCGATCCGCTGCGCAGCTGCCAATGCCCGGAAGGGGTGCGCCAGCGTTACTGGGCGCGCCTGTCGGGGCCACTGCTGGATCGGATCGATCTTCAGGTGGTGATGCGGCGCCTGGAGGCTGATGAGCTGGTGGGGCTTCCCGCCGCCAGCGGCGAGGGCGGCGGCCATAGCCCACCGCCCAGCAGCGGGGCGGTGGCGGAGCGGGTGCGGCAGGCGCGCGAACGGATGACGCGGCGAAACCCGGCAGGGCAAGCGAACAGCGCCTTGACGGGCGAGGCTCTTCGGCAGCATCTGGCGTTGTCGGCGGCGGCGCTGGAGCGCTGGCGCGGCGCGATCCGGCAGCGGCGGCTCTCGGCCCGTTCAGCCGAACGGCTGGTGCGGGTGGCGCGCACGATCGCTGATCTCGAAGCCAGCAACGAGGTGCAGGCCTCCCACCTGGCGGAAGCCCTCACCTATCGCTCCTTCGATCAGCTACAAACTGGCACCGACCAGCTGCTGAGTGGAGGCAAGCAGCAGGTCCGGGGAGACACGGGTTGAACCATGGGCAGTCGGGAAGCGCCGCGGACTACACGCTCAAGCGCAGGCAGCCAGGCGATCGGCTGGATGAGGCGGCGAGTCAGAGAGGAGCGGGCCAGCCGGTTCAGCGGGCCAACGGGCTGAACCCCTGCCCCCGCCGCGGGGCGGATGGGACGGAGACCGGATAGGACCTGCCGCCGAACGGACAACACACGGCTGACAAAGCCGGGCTGACGACACAGGGCTGAGGACGCGGGACCGACGAAGCCGGACCTACCGAGCCGATGGCCAGGTTTCCTGGAAACACGAAAACCCCACGGAACAGAGGTTCCGCAGGGTTGAGCCGGCGTGGTGCTGGGAATGCGGCAGTGAGCGTTCCGAGCGGTCGGCTGGATCAGCGGCGGCGGCGGCGCTGCTGGGCCTTGCGCTTGTACTTCTCGGTGGGGGTTTCGTGGTGACGCAGGCGCTTGAGGTCGGCAAAGATCCCTGCCTTGGACACCTGACGCTTGAACCGGCGCAGCGCCGATTCGATGCCTTCATTTTCGCCGACGGTGACCTGGGTCATGAACCACGCAGTGGGGCTGGAGATTGCTCAATGTAGCAACTGCCTCCGCCCTGGCTTCACCGAGTGCGCGGTGCTGAGGTTGGCGCCGGCGGAACCACCGGGGGCGGCGACAGGGGAACAGCGGTGCGCGTGGCACCGGTAGCGGGCGCTGAGCCGGTCGGTGCTGCAGCACCCGCTGGCGATGAGGGCCGCGGGACGGTGGTGCTGGGCGCTGTGGTGCTGGGCCCTGTGGAGGCAGGGGCCGTGGTACCGGGTGCCGTTGCACCGGGAACCGCCGTGCGTGGAGCGGTGGTGCTGGGGGTAGTGCTTCGAGGAGTGCTGCTGCCGGGGACCGCAGGCGCGGAAGTGGGGCGGGCGGCTGGGGTCGTGGGCTGTGGTGTTGTGGCCCCTGGTGTTCCACGGCCCGCAGGGGCGGGAGCGGTGCTGCCAGGAGCTGTGCCCCCTGGTGCACCCGATCCGGCCGGGGCGGCCGTTGTTTCGCCCGGCCAGTTATCGCGATAGATGTAGACGTGGCCGAGGGCACGGGTGCCGAAGTGACGGCGCTTCAGGCGCCACCCCGGCTCCGGTGTGAACTGAAGGAAGCCGGCGGCCTGGCCGTTGGTGCGAGCCAGGATCATCTCGGGGCCGGTTTTGCCACGGTGCGGCGTGGCCAGCAGGATGTTGTCGTTGCCGCTGCGCACCACACTGATCCGATACACGGTGGCCAGATCGTTGTCACCCACCCGCAGCGAATAGCCGTTGGCGTCGATGTAGCGGGTGCAGATGCCGGTGAAGTCGAAGGTGCCCAGCAACGGATCGACGCGGGCCGGATTGGCGCCGGACACAGCGAAGCAGGGACGGCGGTTGGTGACCTGTTCATAGATGTTGAGCTGGGCGCGACTGCCGTCCCCGATCGGCGCGGCCACCAGCACGAAGCGCTCCTGCGCCACATCTCGGGCACCGAACAGCGCCCCTTGGGCATGGAGGGGTGCAAGGGACCCGCCCACCGCAACGACGCCGAGCGCGGACAGGAATGGCAGGGCGCGGATCGGCCGGAGATGTCGCATCGGAGGTGCCCAGCGGCAGGAGGTGCCGATGGTAGAAGTGAGGCCCGAGGGTGCCAGCCCCCCTTAGGCCGGCTTGTTGAGACGAATTGCGACCAGCAGGCTGAGGACCGTGCCGGGCAGGCAGGCCGCCAGGATCAGACGGGTGGTGGCGACCCCGAGATCTGGGTCGCCATAGGAGAGCTCAAACACCGAGCCTGTGGCGGCGATGCCCAGCAGGCAGGCGAGCGCCAGGAACACCCCGGCAAACGGTTTCATCGGCATTGGGCGTCAGCGCAGGGAGTGGACGGCGGCGCGCTCGAACCCGTGCTCCTTGAGCCCATCGTTGAGGCTCAGTTCATCGGTGACGCGGTCGACGAACAGCACTCCATGGAGATGGTCCATCTCATGGAGCAGGCAGCGGGCCAGCAGGCCATCGGCCTTGATCCGCCGGGGCCTGCCGTGCTCGTCACGGAAGCTCACCTCGGCGGTGGTGGGACGAACCACCTGCAGATACACGCCGGGAATGCTCAGGCAACCTTCTTCATAGGTGGTGAGCGAGCCGCTGGTGGCGCCAATCTCGGGGTTGATGAACACCTGGGGCGGGGTGGCCGGGTTCTCGGGATCGAGATCGATCACCACGAGCTGCTTGTGGACACCCACCTGGGGCGCGGCCAGGCCGATGCCATGGGCGGCATACATGCTGCGGAGCATGTCGCGGGCGAGATCCCGCACCGCTTCATCCACCTTGCTGATGCGTTTGGCCGGTTGGCGCAGCGCGGCATCGCCGAGGGTGTGAATGGTCAGCGGGGGGTGATCCAGCACCTCCTTGGAGACGTGAACCCCACGGCTGGTGAGCTCCGCCTGGCGGGCCATTTTGGCGAAGCTGCTGGCCAAGGCATCACCTGAAACGATGGGTGAATTCTAGAAGGTGCGTGTGGGGGGGAACTGGAGCCCGGCCGAGCCCGCAGCGTTGCCGGCCCGGGTGGCGGTGGAGGCGGCACCCACGGTGAAGGAGCCGCTGCTGCACGGACAGGAGCTGTTCTGGCTGGAGCAGCGGCCCCTGGAGCAGGGCCGCGTCACCCTGCTGTGGCGCCAGCGGCCCGGTGGCCCCAGCCAGGAGCTCACCCCCGCCCCCTGGAACCTGCGCAGCCGGGTGCACACCTATGGCGGCGGCGTGGTGGCGGTGGGAAGCGTGGCCGGCGGCACCACCGTGGTGTTCGTCAACGACGGCGACCGCTGCCTGTGGGCGCTGGAGTTGCCGGCGGAGGCCCCCGTGATGCCGGAGCCGTCCCTGCCGCAGCCGCCCTTGCCGGAGCCGAGGCGGCTCACCGCACCAGCGGCCCGGGCTTTCGCCGACGGCCTGATCGACGGCCCGCGCCGGCGCTGGATCGGCGTCATGGAGTGCGATGGCGTCGATCAACTGGTGGCCGTGCCGCTCGCGGGCGGAGAGCCCGTGTTCCTGCACCAGCCCACCGACTTCTGCGGCAACGCCGTGCTCAGCCCCCATGGCAGCCATCTGGCCTGGGTGGAATGGCAGCAGCCGTTCATGCCCTGGGACCGCAGTCAGCTGTGGCTGGGCCGCTTTGACGCCCGCGGGGTGCTGCACGACTGCCGGCCGCTGGCCGGGGGCGCCGCCACCGGGCCCACCGCCGCCGATGTGTCGGTGGTGCAACCGCTCTGGCTGCCGACTGGCGACCTGGTGGTGGCCACGGACCGCAGCGGCTGGTGGAACCTGGAGCGCCTGCCGGCGGCAGAGCGCCTGACGGCGGTGGAGCCCTCGGTGGCGGCCGGGCCGCTGCCCCTAACAGTGGCCTCCCCACCCCCCACCACTGCCTTGCACTGGCAGCCGCTGTTGCCGATGGAGGCGGAATTCGGTCTCCCGGCCTGGGTGTACGGGCGGCGCACCACGGGCTGGGATGGCCAGCAACTGGTGGCGGCGGTCTGCCGGGCCGGCCGCTGGGAACTCGGCACCATCGCTCTGCCGGAGCCAGGCGCCGCCGAGGGGCGCTGGCAGCCGCTCGCCCAGCCCTTTGACGCACTCGATGGCCTCAGTGCCGGCGGCGGCCGGGTGGTGGCCGTGGCCGCCGATGCCGTCACCCCACAGGGCCTGCTGGAGATCGATCTTCACCACGGCAGCTGGAGCCACACCCCGGCGGGTGGGGCCGGATCAGCAGGAGCGCCGGCGAGGACAACACCCCTGACGGCGGAAGCGATCAGCACCCCGCAGGCGCTCTGGTTCAAGGGGCACGGCGGCCTGCCCACCCACGCCTGGTACTACCCGCCGATCGGCGGCGCCCAGCCGCTGGCCCCCTTGCTTGTGAAGAGTCACAGCGGGCCCACCGCCATGGCCGGCACGGGGCTGAATCTGGCGGTTCAGTTCTGGACCAGCCGCGGCTGGGGCGTGGTGGACGTGAACTACGGCGGGTCCACGGGCTTCGGCAGGGCCTACCGCGATCGTCTCGCCGGCCAATGGGGTGTGGTGGACGTGAGCGACTGCGCCGCGGCGGCCACCGCGCTGGTGGCGGCGGGTGCGGCGAGCCCGGAGCGCCTCGCGATCGAGGGCGGCAGCGCCGGCGGATTCACCACCCTGGCGGCGCTCTGCTTCACCGACGTGTTCCGCGCCGGGGCCTGCCGCTACGGGGTGGCCGATCTGGCGGCGCTGGTGCGCAGCACCCATCGCTTCGAGGCCGGCTATCTCGAGGGCCTAGTGGGCCCGTGGCCGGCGGCCCAGGCGTTCTATGCGCAGCGCTCGCCGTTGCACCATGCCGGCCGGATGCGCTGCCCGGTGATCTTTTTCCAGGGCCTCGACGACGAGGTGGTGCCACCCGAGCAGACCGACGCCATGGCTGCGGCCCTCGCGGCCAACGGCCTGGCGGTGGAGGTGCGTCGGTTCGCCGGTGAAGGCCATGGCTTTCGCCGCCCGGAGGTGCGCATCGAGGTGCTGGAGGCCACCGAGGCCTTCTTTCGCCGGCAGTTCGGCCTGTGAGGCTTCCGGACGCTGTGGAATCGCTGCTGCGGGGCTGGCACTGGCCGTTGCTGGCGTTGGTGGTGCTGGTGGTGCTGCTGCTGCTGGGGCGCCTGATCGGCAACCGGCTCGGGATGAAGCGCTGGGGTCTGCCGGAGGCGCTGCTGGCCGGCGGCCTCGGGCTGCTGCTGGCCCCGGCAGGGCTGCTGCCGCTGGTGCCACAGCCGGTGATCGACCTCTGGAACCAGTTGCCGCTGCCACTGCTCACGCTGGTGTTCGCCAGCCTGCTGCTGGGCAAGCCGTTGCCAAAGCTGGGTGGGCTGTGGCGGCCGCTTTCCGGGCAGGTGCTGATGGCCCTCACGCTCGCCTTCGGCCAGTTCCTGGTGGGCGGGCTGGCGGTGCTGCTGGTGCTGCAGCCCCTGCTGGGCACGAGTCCGGTGATGGCGCTGCTGATCGAGGTGGCCTACGAGGGTGGGCATGGCTCGGCGGCGGCGATGGGCCCCACCTACGAGCGCCTGGGGCTGGAGGGCGGCCAGGCCTTGGGGCTGGCGATGGCCACGGTGGGGCTGCTGGCCTCCACCGTGGTCGGCGGGCTGGTGGTGGTGCTGGCGCGGGCACGGGGCTGGCTCAGCTTCGGCGCCGCGATCCCGTTGCAGGAGGCGATGGAGATCGTGGTGGAGCAGACCCCACCGCTGGAGGCGATCCCTGCCGACCAACCCCTTGAGGAAGGCACGTTGGAACTGCCGGCCTGGTGGCGGCAGGGGGCGGACTGGGCGGTGAACATGGCCCTAGCGGGCATCGCCGTGGCGATCGGCTGCGGTCTGCTGGCAGCACTCCGCTGGGGCGCCGATCGCAGCGGTGGGGTGTTCGCCATGGTGATCGACGCGCTGCCGGTGTTCCCGCTGGCGCTGGTGGGGTCGCTGCTGGTGCGGCTGGCTTTGGAGAAAAGCGGCCAGCAGCGCTGGGTGTCCACACCGATCCAGAGCCAGACCGGCACGCTGGCGGCGGATCTGCTGATCACAGCGGCCACGGCCTGCCTCGACCTGCGGCTGCTGGCCGCCGACTGGCTGCCGCTGACGGTGCTGGCGCTGGCGGGCCTGCTCTGGAACCTGGCGGTGGTGCTGCTGCTGGCCCCGCGGATCCTGCCGGCCGACTGGTTTGAGCGAGCGATTCTGGAATTCGGCCAGGCCACCGGCGTGGCCGCCAGCGGCCTGTTGCTGCTGCGCATGGCCGACCCGGACGATCGCAGCGAAGCGGTGACGGCCTTTTCGATCAAGCAGTTGCTGCTGCAGCCCCTGCTGGCCGGCGGCGTGATCACCGTGGTGGCCCCGCTGGTGGTGGTGGGCTGGGGACTGCCGGCCTGGACCTCCCTCTGCCTGGTGCTTGTGCTGCTCTGGATCGCTCTGGGGCTCGTTCTGGCACAGCAGGCAAATACTGACTGACACGCGCGGCTTTGAGAGTGGCAATCAAGGCACCGGCCAAGAAAAATCCAGGCAATCAAGTCTGCAAGCAATGCTTGTAACCCAAAAATGCTCGCGTCGGCCCTTCACGTTGCAGGCCAAGAGTTGACTGTAGTGATGCCAGCCTCTTCGAACGAATGCCCCTTTTTTCTTGCCATTATCAGCACTGATGGACACACCATTTGACCGAGAATGACCTGCCCAGAAACCTGGGACGCACCAAACGCAGATTGATCAAGGCGGCCAACGCGCTCAACTGGCAGCTGGTTTTGAGCAACCGCACGTAGATCCTCCCAAAGCCGAAAGACCACTTGATTGCACGAAAAGGATGTTCACCCTTTAGCAGGAAGTGAGACGGTTACAGGCAGGCGCCTACGACTTGGCGCAGCCAACCTGGATCATCCAATGGTCCATCCACAGCAATGGCAGGCCTCGCCACCTGCTTAGTCTCAGGAGAGCTCGGAAGGGGATGAACTTGCCCTCAAATCAGGACGATGTTCAATACCTTGCTTACCATCGCCGGTATCGGCAGCATCTGGCTTAGCTTGGCGCAACTCAGGCGCTGGCATGAGGTCATGAACATGAGCGACTGTGGTCTCCACCTCAATCCCGGGCGACTGGTCGCCCGATCAGTTGCTGAATTCATCCCCGCGGTCAACAAAATTCCTGGCGGAAACCAGCAATAGCGAAGTCATTGAGATAAAGCGTTGACACATAGTGGTTGACTGGTCGTCAGGGGAGCAATACTACGACGCCAATACAACGAAAACGACGTCCGGGCGTCTCCTTTTGGGTTTCCGTGAGAAATTCTGCGTGTCTGCCCCCGCTTGCAAGAACGGGCGCACGCCTCAGTCGTCCAGGCCTAGTCGGGCCCAGATCACCCCAAGCTGGGCGCGGTGCAGATCGGTGGAGAAGCACATGTCCAGTTCGGCAGTGCTCAACACGCCTGTCACCTCGGGGTCGGCCAGCAGGTTGGCGCGAAAATTCCCGCCCTCGGTGTTCCAGGCGCTGTGGGCGTGGCGCTGCACCAGCTGATAGGCCTGCTCACGGCTGAGCCCATGCTCCACCAGTGCCAGCAGCACCCGTTGGCTGAACACAACGCCTCCATAGATGTGAAGATTGCGGGTCATGTTGTCGGGATAGACACCCAGCCCTTTGACTACCTCCGTCATTTCACGCAACATGAAATGCAGGGTGCAGGAACAATCCGGCAGCATCATTCGCTCCACAGAGCTATGACTGATGTCACGTTCATGCCAAAGCGCCACGTTTTCCAACGCCGCCACCGTGTAGCTCCTCAGCACGCGGGCCAGCCCGCTGATGCGTTCGCTGCGAATCGGGTTGCGCTTATGGGGCATCGCTGAACTGCCTTTCTGCCCCTTGGCGAAGTTCTCTTCCACCTCAAGCACATCAGTGCGCTGCAGATTCCTGATCTCGGTGCTGAAACGCTCCAGGGAAGCCCCCACCAGTGCCAGGGTCTGCACATACTCCGCATGGCGATCCCGGCTGATCACCTGCGTGCTGGCCGTATCCGGCTCCAGCCCCAGGCTGGCGCAGGCCAGAGCCTCCACCTGGGGATCAGTGTTGGCATAGGTGCCCATCGCCCCGCTCACCTGGCCCACGGACACCGTGGTCTCCAGCTGCTGCAGGCGCTGGCGGTTGCGCAGGCTTTCGGCCAGCCAACCCGCCACCTTGAAGCCGAAGGTGATCGGTTCGCCGTGGATGGCATGGGAGCGCCCGATCATCACGGTGTCCTTATGGGCGCACGCAAGCTGCCGCAGCGCTTCCACCAAGGCCTCCATCTCTTGCAGCAGCACGCGTACCGAGCGCTTCATCTGCAGGGCGAGCCCGGTATCAAGCACGTCCGAGCTGGTCATGCCCACGTGGATGTAGCGCCCCGCAGGCCCCACGTGCTCATTCACGTTGGTGAGAAAGGCGATCACGTCGTGACGCACCTCTGCCTCGATCTCCAGGATGCGCGGCACCTCAAAGCGGGCCTTGGCACGGATTTCGGCCATGGCCTCAGCGGGCACCCGGCCGAGGGTGCAGTTGGCTTCGCAGGCGGCCAGCTCCACATCCAGCCATCCCTGGAACTTGGCCTCTTCGCTCCACAGAGCGCCCATTTCGGGCAGGGTGTAACGCTCGATCAAGGCTCCACGGCGCAGGCACACCTGGCCAATCTATGGGGCAGTCCTCTGGCCTCCGTGCCGCAGCGTCCGGTGGCGCTTCAACACTCTTGCGGGCGCTGGCCAGCTGGTCCCGGCGTGGTTGGATGGCCTCAGATCCGCCAGGGATCCCAGTCGGATATACCCAGAGCCAAGGCGTCATGGGCAGAAAACAACGCCTTGATCTGCTGCTGGTCGAGCTGGGTCTGGTGACCAGCCGCCATCAGGCCCAGCAGCTGATCCGCGCCGGCCGGGTGCGGCTGCAGGGCCACGTGCTCGACAAGCCGGGGCAGGAAGTCGACAAGGAGCTGGTGCCTGAGCTCGAAGCCCCGCCCCGCTTTGTGTCCCGCGGCGGCGAGAAGCTGGCCGCGGCGCTCCAGGCTTTCCCGCTGGCATTGCGTGGCCGCATCTGCCTCGATGCAGGCATCTCCACAGGTGGTTTCACCGATTGCTTGCTGCAGAACGGTGCCGCCAGGGTCTACGGCATCGATGTGGGCTACGGACAGACCGCCTGGTCGCTGCGCAGCGATGAACGCGTGGTGCTGCGGGAGCGCACAAACCTGAGGCACCTCGATCCCGCCGACCTCTATCGACCGGAGGATCCCTGGCCCGACCTTGGTGTGGCGGATCTTTCCTTTATTGCGTTGGCGCGGGTGCTGCCCGCACTGCGCGGCTTGCTGCGCAGCGATGCGGCTGAAGCGGTGGTGCTGGTGAAACCCCAGTTCGAAGTGGGGCGTGAGCGGGTCGGCAAAGGTGGGGTGGTACGCGATCCCCGCGCCCACGTGGATGCAATTTCAGCGGTGATTGCGGCGGCGCTCCCCTGTGGGTGGAGGGCAGCGGGGCTGGTGGCCTCGCCGCTCACGGGGCCCGCCGGCAATCACGAATACCTGCTCTGGCTTCGCCCTCGATCCCTCGGGAGCAGCGCTGCAGGGGACGAACCCCTCAGGAACACTGGGCTGATGGGAACTGCCGAGTGCTCACAAACGGGCGTGCCCTCAGAAGAGTGTGGTCACCCACAGCACCTAGAGCGCTCAGAACACGGAGAGCCAAGGATCAAGGCTGGGAATGCAGTGCCCGCTGAGCGTGCAAGGGCCGCCGAGATTGCAGAGCTCGCTGAGAGTGCAAAGCTGGCTGCGGGTGTCAATTCTGCTGCGAGTGGAAGGGAGGCTCAGCTTGTTTCCACGGCAGAGTCTCCAAACGCTGCTGAACCGCCGCATGGCGGTGAACAGTCATCCGTTGATGAGCAATCACCCGACGCTGAGCGGACATCAGACGCCTGGCTTACGCGCGATGGTGCGAGTTCTCAGATGAATGCTCCCTCAGATGATGCGATTGGCCAGCAGAGGGAACTCGCAGCGGCAGGTGGAACACTTGAGGCTGCCGCTATTGAAAGGATCGTGAAATCGACATTGCACTGAACTCAGTGCTTGCCCTTCATCGGTGCTGACCTGAAGGTGAGCTTCAGGTCAGCTGAATCCAACAGCTGAAGCGATGCTTCAGATTGCCGTGCTGTCGCGATCGCCGGTGCGAATCCGGATCACGGTGCCAATGGTGCTAATGAAGATCTTGCCATCGCCAATCTCTCCGGTGCGTGCGGCGTCCTGAATGGCGGTCACCACTGTGTCCACATTTTCGTCTTCAACCACCACTTCCAGCTTCAACTTCTGGAGGAACTCCACTGTGAACTCGGAGCCGCGGTAGCGCTCCACCTGGCCCTTCTGACGGCCAAAACCCCTGACCTCACTCACGGTCATGCCAACGATGCCCGCATTCACCAACGCAACTTTGACATCCTCGAGTTTGAAGGGACGGATGATGGCCTCAACTTTTTTCATGAATTCTCCTGAGATTTCAGAACGAAAAGGTTAGTTTGAAGATTGGATCGAGACAGGCAGGATAGGGGTGCGACAGACAAGCAACCCAGCGGCCCTGGCATCCTCGCAGAGGAGATCCGCAGAGGATCCGTCCACTTGGATTTGACCAGCGGCCAACAGCGACCAGTGCTCGATTTCGAAGTGGGTTTGCAACCACAACATACCGATGGCCGATTGAGGGCCCAGCCTGAAGCCCCCATCGCTGGTGGACGTAAGAGCGAGATCCATGAAAAGACCCTGCAACTCAGGCCATTAGGCCCGAGCCTGCAGGGCTCCGGTGTAGCAGTTGCTACGGGGAGATCCCCGTGTCAGCGTTCAGCCGGCGTTCACCTGGCGGGCGGCTTCGGCGCGCCTGTGGTGATAGGCATGGCCGCGGTAGTGAAGCTCAAGTGCTTCGTCGGGCTGGGTGGGCTCGTGACGCAGGGCCTCGCGGTAGTGAACGCCTCTATAGACGTGCTCAACGGGCTGGGCCGGGAGTTCAGCGTGTTGGGTGCCGTCGTAGGCGACGCCGCGGTAGACGAGTTGGGTCTTGGTCATGATGGATGGCCTCGAAGAGGGTGGGTATCACCAGCCCGCTGGCTGGTGCCGCTTCGTGGGAAGGAGCGTTGCTTCGCCTCGCGGTGGGGCTACTTCCGACAGGGGTGGAGAGCGGATCGCCCCTCACCTGGTCAACGGTTTGTCCTTCGATGCCTTTCTAGCAAGTTTGCGCTGTTCGTGACGAACATTTTCCTTTCATCTTCGTAAATCGTTGCGAACGGTCTGTCTTTGTAGCATTCCCCCACAACCCGCTCCCCCATGCCTGCAGGCCCTGTGCTCCCCTACCGGTGGGCCCGCGCTGCCTAAAGCAAAGCCGGGACAGGCCTTTCCCCAGCCCTGCTGCCGTGACCCTGCCCACCCCACCGGCCACCACCACTCCGCATTACGGCGAGCGGGTGATCGCCGAGTCCCAGTTGATCGGTTTTGACAATCCCCGGCCCGGTCGCGCCTACGAAGTGGCGATCGAGCTGCCCGAGTTCACCTGCAAGTGCCCCTTTTCCGGGTACCCCGACTTCGCTGTGCTGCGCCTGCTGTACCAGCCGGGCGCCAAGGTGCTGGAGCTCAAGGCGCTCAAGCTCTACGTCAACAGCTGGCGTGACCGCAGCATTTCCCATGAGGAAGTGGCCAACCGCATCCTTGACGACCTCGTGGCTGCCAGCGATCCGCTCTGGATGCAGCTGGAAGCCGATTTCAATCCCCGAGGCAATGTCCACACTGTGATCCGGGTCAGCCACGGAGTTCGGCTGCCCTGCTGACCCGACGGCTGGAAGCGCTGCTCTCATCCGGAGCCGGCCCTGAGGGCCAGCTCCTGGGCGTCCCCCGGCCCTGAGTTTCAGACCGTTTGCGGTTGCCCCTGCTCCTTGGCTTCGCCGGTGGAAGGGCGCAGCTGACGAATCTCCAGGAGCAAGGCAGGCAGCTCCCCGGCCAGCGCCGTGAGATTGCGGTTGCAGAGGCCACCCACGTGCAGCTGATCGTGTGCCGGGTCGGAGATGCCCCAAAGCTGGCGTGTGGCGATCAGGCTCAGCGCGCCGCCGGCGAGGGCAATCGCAAAACCGCCGTAGACCAGTGGCACACCTGGATCTTTCTTGAGCAACAGGCCGCTTGCAGGCATCACCTCGGCCACGCGCAGGGATAACCCGTTGATGTCGATCGGAGCGCCGCCGGGGCTCAGCCGGCCGATGGGTTGAGCGTTAGCTGCGTAAACCTCCACGGGGCCCTGCTCGCTGCTGAGGGTGAGCAGGACCGGTTCGCTGCCATCCGGGCGGGTCGGGACGGCCAGGCCCCAGACCTGCTCGCCCAGTTCGGGCAGTGCGCGCAGCGGAAATTGCAGCAGGGGGCTGCGACCCAGCTGAATCGTGATCGCCGCCAGTGACCAGTCGGCCTGATAGACGGTCATGCCCCGAAAGCGCAGCGGGTGGTTGACGCTGATCTCGGTTTCTTCCACAGGCGCCCCGGTGGAATCCAGCAGCTTGAGCTGGGAGCGGAACTGCTCCGGGCGGCCGACCGAATCCCGATCAATCTCGAAATGCTCGAGCGCCACGGTCAGCTGGTTATCCCCTCTGGAGTTGAGCAGCTCGAGCTCGCGGCCAGGCGCCAGATAGCGCTCCAGCCGCTGGCCCGCCAGTGCGCCCCAGGCCGAACCCACCATCAGCACCACCAAGCCGGCGTGCACCAGAAGGGGCCCCACCCGGCCCAGCACCCCTTTGCGGGCGGCCAGGCGACCGTTGGCCGCCTGCAACTGCCAGCCCTTGGTATGCAACAGGTGTTGCAGGTTCTGCAGGTCGGTGTCCGGGTCTGCGCTGGGGATGGTTTCCGCCAGGCTGAGCTTGCTGAGCTGCCGCGGGGAGTGATAGTCAACCCAGCGCAGCGCTGCCTGCAGGGCGGGCCATTGTCTCCGCCAACTGCACAGCACAAGCGAGAGGCCCAGCAAGGCCAGGAGAGCGAGGAACCAGCTGCTGGCGTAGACGTGGTCGAGCTGCAGCTTCAGGATCCAGTCGCCGGTGACCACGCCCAACCAGGGCTTGCGGTCGTAGAGCTGGTGATAGGCCTCACTGGCCTCACGCTGGGGAATCAGCGTGCCGATGGCGCTGGTGGCGGCGATCACCAGCAGCAGCCCGATGGCGAGGCGAAGGTCGGAGAGCCACGCGAGCAGTCGCCGCCAGGTCGGTGTGCGGGTTTGAACGGGAGAAGGAGTCACGAGAGCTGCGCCAACAATGCCAGTCCACCGCTGGTGATCAACACCACGCCGCTGATCGGAGGCACCCAACGGCTGAGCGCGCGCAGCGCCAGCAGGCGCTGCATTGAGGCGGCGGCACTGCCGGCCAGCACCAACGGGAGCACCTGGCCGGCACCAAAACAGGTGAGCAGCACCATCCCCACCAACGGACGGCCCTGCTGGGCCATCCAGCCCAGCAACACCGCCAACACAGGGGTGGTGCAGGGGCTGGCCGCCAGACCAAAGGCCGCACCGGCCGCCACCGGGCCAAGCGGCGCCGGGACGCGCCCGCGCCAACGTTCCGGGTCAGGACCAGCCGGCAGGGGAAGGCGCAGCAGGCCCAGCAGGTTGAGCCCCATCACCACCGCGAGCACAGCCACCACGGTGGGGATGAAGCCTGGCACCTGCCCATAGAGACGCCCCAAAACGGCACTAGCGAGACCCAGCATCACGAGGGAGAGCACGATCCCCCCGGCAAAGCAGGCACTCAGCAGCCATGGCTTGGAGGTTTTGCTTGAAAACCCCGCCATGTAGGCGACCGTGACCGGCAGCAACGAAAGGGAGCAGGGCCCCAGGCTTGTGAGCAAACCAGCGGCGAAGATCAGAACCAGGGTGGAAGGGCCTGGTGTGTTGAGCGAACCGATGATCAGATCCTCCGCCCAGCGGGCCAGATCTGCGACTTGGAACCCCACCGCATCCATCCGCTTGCTGGCAAGGCCAGGGGGTTGGCCTGGCACTGATAAGGATGGTCAGCCTATCGGGGCATGGTGGGCCAGGTCGCCAGCCGACCGGTCCGTCCCCTGGCGTCGCCGCCGGCCAGTGGGTTGGTCCAAGCCGGCTGATTCCAGGGAACAGCGGATCAACAATCCGGCTGTCAACAAGCTGGCCAGCAGTGAGTTGCCGCCGTAGCTGATCATTGGCAACGGCAGGCCGGTGGTGGGCATCGAGCCACTGGCCACGGCGATGTTGAGGATGGATTGACCGACCAGCAAGGTGGTGGCACCAATCGCCACGAGGCGCTGCTGGTTGCTGCGGCAGCCCAGGGCCACCCTCAGCCCCACGAAGCCGAACAGCAACAGGAACAGCAGCATCACCACCGACCCCACATAGCCGAATTCCTCAGCAAAGACGGCGAAGATGAAATCGGTGGACTGGATCGGAAGGTATTGGAGCTTCTGGGTGGAGAGACCGAATCCTTCGCCGAGAACACCGCCAGAGCCGATGGCCAGCAGGCTCTGCACCAATTGATAGCCATCGCCTTGAGCATCCCGCCAGGGGTCCAGGAACGACACCACGCGGACTCGCTGGTACTCGTTGATCAGGATGCTCGCTACACCCGTGATGCCGCCGGCTGCTGCGGTGGCCAGCAATCCCAGCAACGGAAGCCCCGCCGCCAAGGCCATCAGCCAGAGCAACAACCCAGTGAGTGCCGCGGTGCTGAGGTTGGGCTGCCGAAGGATCAGGAACAGAATCACGCTGAAAATGCCCAGCCAGAACATCTTCTGGTCGTTGCCGATGCGGCTCCAGTGAGCGAAGAGTGAGGCCCCCTGCAGCACGATGAACGGTTTGATCAGTTCAGATGGCTGGATCTGAACGGGACCCAACACCAACCATCGACTAGCCCCATTGACGGTGCTGCCCGCCACCAGCGTGGCGAAAATCAACACACCACCGATCAGTACGGCCGGGGCAGCCAGCCTCAACCAGCGTCTCAGCTGGGTGCGAATCGACAACCAGAGCAGAACCCAGCTCGCCAGCATCCACAGTGCCTGGCGTTTGAGGTAGAAGGCCGGGTCGCCCATCTCACGCTCCGCCACCCACCAACTGGCAGACGACAGGATCACCAGGCCCGCCAGGCTCCAGATCGCCACCATGCCGAGCAGCAGACGGGCTTCGGCAGGCCACTGTTCCCAGGTGAAACCAGCGGTTCGCTGGGTCCCCTCCTTGGATCCCGCCGCATGGGCGCCAGACCTAGCGCGAGGTGTCAGAGAACCTGGCACGGGTGGAAAGGGAAAACCATTCCCTATTCAGCCGTGTCGCTGCGACTTTTTCAGTGCAGCAGGGACAAAAAAAAGCCCGGCTGGGCCGGGACGTGACGGTAATGATCAGTGAAGACCACTACAGATGAAGCAAAACTCAGGCTTAGTTGCCGACGTTGACCTGACGACGGCCGGTAGCCAGTTCGACTTTGAGGATCTTGCCTCCCTGCTTCATGATTCGCTGTTGTTCAGCAAACCAGCTTTCATACGGCACCCACTTGGTGAAGAAAGTGTTTTGCAACTCCCTCTGACTCCGCACCTTTTCTGGGCATGGAATGCAGGCCGTGATTTTGAACAGACGCATGAAGAAGCCCTCGCTGAGTTCCTTGGGAGGTGATCAGTTGCCCAGGCCGGAACTGATGTAGTCGAGGTAGGTGCCGAGCTCGCGACCGGCATCAGCGCCGACCAGAGAAGCTGCCGTTTCCTTCATCGCCTGGATCGACTGCACCGTGGCACCGATGGGCACACCCAGAGAGTTGTAAGTCTCCTTCAGGCCGTTGAGGACACGCTCATCAAGGATGGAGGTGTCACCAGCCAGCATGGCGTAGGTGGCGTAACGGAGGTAGTAGTCGAGATCGCGGATGCAAGCGGCGTACCTCCGAGTGGTGTACATGTTGCCGCCCGGACGGGTGATGTCCGAATACAGCAGCGTCTTGGCCACAGCTTCTTTGATGATCGCTGAGGCGTTGGCGCTGATGGTGGCAGCAGCCCTCACACGCAGTTCGCCACTGGCGAAATACTGCTCAAGGCGTCCGATGGAGGAATCGTCCAGGTAAAGGCCCTGAACGTCGGACTGATTGATGACGTTGGTGATCGCGTCTTGCATGTGTCCGGGGAAGAGGCGGTGGGCAGGGGGTGTGGCGAACGCTCAGGAAAGGGCGCCGATGACGTAGTCGAAGTAGAAGCCAGCTTCTTCGGCATCGGCTCCCGTGAGAATTCCGAGAGAGGCGTTCTTGAGCTCCCGCACGGCTTCGGCCATGGCCTCAAGCGGTGTGCCCAGTGCCTTGTACATCTCGCGGGCACCGATGATGCCGATCTCTTCGATGGGCGTCACGTCTCCCGCGACCATTCCGTAGGTCACGAGACGGAGGTAGTAGTCGATGTCCCGAAGACAGGTGGCTGTCATCTCTTCTCCGTAGGCGTTGCCGCCCGGGGAGATGATGTCGGGACGCTTTTGAAAGAGGGCGCCGCCGGCCTGCTTCACAATGCGCTCGCGGCTCTCGCTCAAGACCTGAGCCACCCGCAGACGGCGCTGCCCGCCGGCTACGAAAGACTTGATCTGGTCGAGTTCGCCAGGGCTGAGATAGCGGGCTTCGGCGTCCGCGTTGATGATCGAGTTGGAGACGATGCTCATGCAGTTCTGCCTCGAAACAAGCGGTCGCCGTTATGGAGACCGATATCCGGTGGGTAAGGGATGCCCCCCTGACCTGCGACGTCCGATGGCTTTGAGGGCCAGAGCGAATGGTGTTGCAAGCGTGGGCTGACGATCGTGCTTGCCGATCGCCGAATCATTCTGCGGCAAGACCCACCGCAGGCCTGGGCCCGGTAACAGTTCTTCACGGCGAGCGAACCGCGAAATCCCAGGTGGGGCAACGATTTTCGCCGATCCATCACGCCGTGTTCCTGGGGGTCATTGTCAGGAAACTCCATGGAAAACATTGGCTGCCGTTGGACGTTGATCGCCCAACTTGTCAGGATCATGCGAGGTCTCCCCTGAAGTTTGACCAAGGTTTCACTTCGATCTGCGCACTTGGTTGGGCCAGATTGATACCCAAGCACAAAAAACCTCCTGGATTGAGATCCAGGAGGTGCAGGGTGGCGCAGATGAGATTGAATCAGTGTCTGGGCTTGATGCTCAGATGGCGCCCCGGGTGGGTGGGGTGAGTCCGGCGTTGCCGGCGTAGAGCGCAGCGGTTCGGTTCACAGTGGGCAATGGGATGCCGTCCTCGGTGTTGAGGCCCCAGAGATAAGGAACAGTGTCGCGGCCGAAGCGGGCGGCATACTCCTCACTGGTGAGCAGAGCGCTCAGGGCGGTCGTCTGGCCCTGCTTGCCGCGCACGGCCAGGAAATCGCTCACCTCTTTGGGTTGACCGGCCCGCCCCATCAGGGCGAGATAGGCCGCAGAGGCGGCGCGAAGCGGGGCCATGCGGTTGAGGCGCTGCTGGAACAGGTCACTGGACGCGACGATCCCGACAAACTCGGACAGGGAGATCTGCCCATCACGCAATTGGGATTCGGCGTCACCGAGCCGTTCAGCTGCCAATGGCATGCGATTCAGCAGTTGCCGGTAGGTGGCTGCAATCACAGCCTGAAGTGAAGACTCGCTGGCTCCGGGCCGCCAGGTGATCGGCGCGCCGATGCCACGTCGGCGGCTGAAGCCCTGAGGACGGGCACCCTGGAGGGCGTTCGCCATCGCGGCCTGGGGTTCGCGAACCTGAGTGAAGCTGGCGCCATTGCCGCTCAGGCGGGCAGACCAGCCCCCCACCGGCGGAGAAGAAAGCTGGCGCGTGGTCTGGGCGGGAGCGGGTGACCAGGCAGGAGCCGCGTAGCCAAAGCGCTGACGTGCAGCACTCCAGCGCCGGGTGGGCTCCGGCGGCTGCTTGATGCTCTGGGGTCCCTCCACCGAAGGACGGGCAGCAGGCTGCTCGCCATCGGCGATCTTGGGGCTCCAGCCGCCCACAACGCGCTGCAGGCGACGGTCTGGCAGGTTGCGTTGGGTGAGGTCGCCGCTACCGCGGAACGACTCGTTACGGGCAGTTTCGGGGCGGCGCACAGGGGTGAGCTCCACAACCGCTGCCGCGTTGTAAGGCACCTTCAGCTTCGGCACCCGACGGGCGTTGAGATCGGCCGGCGTGACAAACCGCTCGTAGGGAACGGTGTCCTCACCGAAGGACTGGCTGTATTCGGCGCTTTCAAGGATCGCGTCGATGACGCCGTAGAAGCCCTTGCGAGCGGCTGTGTCGAAGTAGCTGTTGATCTCCCAGCGGCCGAAGGTAGGCCGGCCGAGCAGACGTCGATGGATCACCTCAATCGCTTTGGTGATGTACAGACCCGACCAGTAGCGGCGGCGGAAGGGATTCGAACGCGCCACCAGGCGAATGAACTCCCTCAGGGAGATGTCACCGTTCTCCAGCTTGATCTCTTCGACAGTGAGTCGTTCGCCCTGGTAGCCAGCGGTGCCGAGCACCTGGACGTAGACGGCACGAATCACCGCCTGGGTGCTGGATTCGGTGCCACGAATGCTGGGTTCTCCACCTCGGCGGGGCACGGAGGCGCCACCGGTGGAAATCTGCTGGAGGCGAACCACCTTCGGCCCCACCCGTCGCGGAGTGGACGCGCGGAATTGGGGGCTGTCCATCTGACCCGGCTGCTTCATGCCGTTGCCCACCAGGATGCGGCGGGTGTCGTAGCCGAAGGGCGCTGGCCGGGTGGCCACCGAGGCCGTGGACGACGGAAAGATTGCCCCGTACGTGAGGCCCAGAGGGTCGTTGCCGCCGCCGTAGACGTGCTGGTCGGGCAGAGGCTGCCTGTAAGCGGCGTAGAGGGTGATGTATTGAGGCGCGCCTTCGAACGGGGCGCTGAACCGGAAGAGTTTGCGGTTGGAACCCCAGCCGGCACTCTCCTGAGCTTCTTCACCGAGATCGCGCAGGTAAGGAACCGTTTCCTCCCCGAACACCTGGGCGTACTCCATGGAATTGATCAGGGAGTCGACCAGGCCGGCCAGGCCCTGGGCGCTGACAATCGCGAAGTAGCGGCGGAACTCCTCAATCGAACTGACACCGCGTCCGAGGAAATGACGGAAGGCCAGCTCCACCACCCGGCTGTTGGAGAATCTGCCGTAAAACTGGCGGCGGTATTCCTTGCTGCGACCGAGGGCGCGGATGAAATCGCGCATCGCCAGCTGGCCCTGTCGCAGCTGGGTGGCTTCCACCGGGCACACCACCTGGGAGTAGCCCTTGACGATGTCGCGTTCGAAGACCTGGCGATAGGCGGCCCGGATCACCTCGGCCTTCTCACGCCCGGAGAGGCCTGGCTTCATCACGAAGCGCTGGGGGGATTCGGCTGCGAGGGCGTAGATCGCCGGCAGCTGCAGGCCCTGGTTCTCAGGGCTGCCGAGGCGCTGGCGCGGTGAAGGCGTGGGAACGTCCAGTTCCTTGAGCAGGACGTTGAAGCAGTCGATCACCAGCTGACGGGCCTCTGATTCCTGCCGGAAAAGATTGGCCGCTGCTGCTCGCATTTCCTGCAGCGCCACATTGGTGGCGGCCAGGGAACAGGCTTTCTCCAGGACGTCGCGGAGGCCCCGGGTGTTCACCGCCAGGATGCTGGGATCGCCCGCCACGACGGCGTATCCCACGTAGCGCAGGAACCAGCCCATGTCCCGCAGGGACTTGCGCATCCGCTCAGTGCCGTAGCGAGCCACGCTGATCGGCGTGAAGCCCGTGGGCAGCACCACCCGTACGTCGGCGTCGGCTTGCAGACCCTCGAGCACCCGCCCGAGCAGGCCACTTCCGCCGGTTCCCTGGGCGAAGGTGCGCACCGAACGGCTGAAGGCGGCCTGGTCGGCGGCAAGTACGGCCTCTTCAGGCACGGTGACCGCAAAGGGCGTCAGCGGCTCATCGAGATAGGAGAGCGGTGTGCCGCCGGCGAAGATGCGGTTGGCCGCCTTGGCGACGATGGCATCCGCATTGGCCGAGAGTCTGCGGGCCGCTTCCATGCGGGTGGCGCCGCTCTGAAAGAAGGTGAGGAGCGTGTCGAGCTCCCCCTTTTCGGGAAAGCGATCCTGCTGCTCCGCCTGACGGACGCTGGAGAGCGGCAGGGTGTCGTAGCGCTGAGGGCTGACCCTGTTGCTGCCGCTGCTGGCGGTCACGGTCATGGAGAGGGGCGTGTACCAGGCCTGGCCAGGGTACGGCTCAGCTTCCGGCCCTTTTGAACGCCATAGACAAATGTTTGCAGCCCTGAGGGCACGAGGGGCACAGGCTGGGCCCGGCCATGAAAAGCTCGCCTTTCCCCTTCTCCGTTCCTTTGCCTGTGTCCGAGCCAGTCGCCGATGCCGCCACACCGGCGGTGCGCTCCTTCTACGACCGCTTCCCTTATCCCGGCGATCCCCTGCAGGACGGCCCCCCGCCCGGGTACAACTGGCGCTGGTGCTACCCCTGCGTGGTGAGCGCCTGCACGGGGATGCTCCCGGAACAGGCGGAGCCCTTGCGCCTGCTTGATGCCGGCTGCGGTACGGGCGTGAGCACCGACTATCTCGCCCATCTCAACCCTGGGGCCGAGATCCTCGCGGTGGACATCAGCCCTGGCACGCTGGAGGTGGCCCGCCGGCGGTTGGAGCGCTCGGGCGGCACCAGGGTGGCCGGCTCCTTGCGGATCGAGCAACGCAGCCTGCTGGACCTCCAGGGCGAAGGCCCCTTCGACCTGATCAATTCCGTGGGAGTGCTGCACCACCTGCGGCAACCGGAAGCTGGCCTGAAGGCCCTGGCAGCGTTGCTGCGCCCAGGCGGGCTCCTGCACCTTTTCCTCTATGCCGATGGAGGGCGCTGGGAGATTCACCGTGTTCAGGCCGCCCTCTCTCTGATGGGGGTCAATGGCGATGGCGAAGGACTGCGCCTGGGGCGCCAGCTGTTCGATGCTCTGCCGCCAGCCAACCGCCTGCGTCTCCACCATGAGCAGCGTTGGGCGCTCGATACGGCGGCCGACGTCAACTTCGCGGACATGTATCTCCACCCGCAGGAGACCAGTTACGACATCAAGCGTCTCTTCGATTTCGTCGATCAGGCCGACCTGAGTTTCGCTGGCTTCTCCAATCCCCAGGTCTGGGATCCGGCCCGGCTGTTGTCAGGAGAACTGCTCGAACGCGCTCGTGCCCTGCCCGAGCGGGAGCGTTGGGCGTTGGTGGAGGCCCTCGACCCGGACATCAGCCATTTCGAGTTCTTCCTCAGCCGTGGCGAGCTGCCCAGGCAGACCTGGGAGGACGACTCCACGCTGCTGGCTGCGCACGGCTGCCGCAACCCCTGCCTCTGGGGCTGGCCCGGTGCCAGCCTGCTGGACCCCGATCTGCGGCCACGCGATCTCACCCCGGATGCCGTGGAGCTGCTCACTCAGATCGAGCAGGCGCCACCGGACACAGCGCTCAGGGCACTGCCGCTCGCCTGGGAGCCCGCCCGCATCGCCGGTACTGCCCGCTGGCTCTGGCAGCACCGTTTGCTGTTGCTGAGCGCACCAGTGCCAGCCTGAAACGTCAAGGGAGCTGTGCGGGCTCCGTGATAGATTCCGGCCGCCTTTCCAATGGATTTGGAGCGTTTGCAGGCTCTTCCCGACGCGTCCAAGATCACATCCGGCATGCCTGCCGGGGGTGTTTCGGGCGGCTCCCGTCAGGCCCTGAGCCTCGAGCCCACCTCAGACGTTTTTCCTCCTCAGGAAATCAATGATCTGCGGGCAGCGCTCCTGCGCGATCTCTCCGGGCGTTCCTCGGAAGTTCCGCTTCTGATCCAACCGGTTCAACCTGACGCAACGCTCCCAACCGAGGCCCCGCTGGCCAACGGTATGGACGACTACGCCAGGTTGCAGCGCCGCATTCAGCTGGCCACGCTGATTCTTTCCGCGTTTGCCGTTGTTCTTGCTGCCCTCCTGTTCGATCGTTCCACGGCTTTGAGCCTCGCTGTAGGCGCACTGGCCGGCATGCTCTACATGCGGATGCTTGCCCGCAGTGTCGCTCGCATCGGCGGCGACAAACGCGCGGTCGGCAAGTCCCAGTTGCTTGTGCCGATCGTGCTTGTGCTGGCAGCCTCCCGGTTGCCATATCTGGAGATCGTGCCTTCGCTTGTTGGATTTCTTCTCTACAAGCCGGCCTTGATTCTTCAGGCTCTCACCGACCGCTGATTCCCGGCCACCGTCCCGTCGATCCGGGCCTCCTGTCCTTTCTCGTCGCTTCTGCGTCACCCCAGCACACCGATGGCACCGTTGTCTCTCTTGCTGCCCCTGGCCGAACTGGAGGTTGGAAAACACCTCTACTGGAAGATTGGTGGTCTGGTGATCCACGGTCAGGTGTTCATCAGTTCCTGGGTTGTGATCGGCGCCCTGCTGGCACTGGTCGTGGTGGGCACCCGCAAGCTGGAGAGAGATCCCAGGGGTGTTCAGAACCTGCTGGAGTTCCTCTGGTCCTACGTCCGTGATCTGGCTCGTGAGCAGATCGGCGAAAAGGCCTACCGCGATTGGTTGCCGTTCATCGGCACCCTTTTTCTGTTCATCTTCGTCAGCAACTGGGGCGGCGCCCTGGTTCCCTGGAAGTTGATCCACCTTCCGAGTGGAGAGCTCGGTGCTCCCACCGCCGACATCAACACAACCATCGCCTTGGCGCTGCTTGTTTCTCTCGCCTATTTCTACGCAGGTCTCAGCCGGAAAGGTTTCCGGTATTTCGAGTACTACGTGGAGCCCACTCCGATCATGCTTCCGTTCAAGATCGTTGAGGATTTCACCAAGCCTCTCTCCCTTTCTTTCCGTCTGTTCGGCAACATTCTTGCTGACGAACTTGTGGTGGCCGTTCTGGCCTTCCTGGTGCCCCTGATTGTGCCGCTGCCCGCCATGTTTCTTGGCCTGTTCACCAGCGCCATTCAGGCCCTGATCTTCGCCACCCTTGCTGCCTACTACATCGGCGAGGCTGTTCACGAAGAAGCTCACTGAACCTCTGCCGCCCAGGCACGTCCCAGCGATCTGCTAAACCTCCTGCGCGTAGGTCCGGCCATTGCCGGGCCCATCTCCGATCCGGGGATGTCCCAAGCGCCAGGTCCAACCCGCGCTTCACCGGCGCCTTCCATCCCCCCCGTTCCAAAATGGATTCCATCACTTCCGCCGCCTCCGTCGTGGCTGCCGGTCTTGCCGTCGGCCTCGGCGCCATCGGCCCCGGCATCGGTCAGGGCACCGCTGCCGGCGGCGCTGTTGAGGGCATCGCCCGCCAGCCCGAAGCCGAAGGCAAGATCCGCGGCACCCTGCTGCTGTCGCTGGCCTTCATGGAAGCTCTGACCATCTACGGCCTTGTTGTGGCCCTGGTGCTCCTGTTCGCGAACCCTTTCGCAGGCTGATCGCCGTCCGTCGGGATCGGGAGACCAGCCCATTCATTTGGTGCGGCCCCGATCCAGACCCTGGCTTCGTTTGAACCGTCCAGACCCATCTGCCGTGCTTTGCACGGCAGCCGTACCTGATCCTTCCAGCGTCCCTGCCCCATGACCAGCTGGCTTCTGCTCGCCGCAGCCGGTGCTCCAGAGGGAGGTCTCTTCGACCTCGATGCCACCCTGCCGCTCATGGCGGTGCAGGTGGTGCTCCTCACCTACGTTCTCAACCTGCTGTTCTTCCGGCCAATTGGTCGCACGGTTGAAGAGCGCGACAGCTACATCACTCTGAGCCGTGCGGATGCCAAGCAGAAGCTTGCACAAGCCGAGCGCCTCGCCGCCGATCTCACCGCCCAGCTGAAGGACGCTCGACAGAAGTCCCAGACGCTGATCGTGGAAGCCGAGGAGGAGATGGACCGGCTGTATCGCTCGGCCCTTGCTGCTGCACAGGCCGATGTCAACGCCAGCATGGAAAGCGCACGCCGCACCATCGAGGCTGAACGTCAGAAGGCCATGGAGCACCTTGAAGGCGAATCCGATCTTCTCAGCGAACTGATCGTCAACCGTCTGCTGGCTGCGAAATGACTCCTTCCCTCTTTCTGATGGCGCCCCATACCCCGCTGTTCGCCAGCGAGGGACATTTCGGGCTCAATCTCAATCTTTTCGAAACCAACGTCATCAACCTGGCGATCGTGATCGCCGCGCTGGTGTGGTTTCTGCCCAAGGTTCTCGGCAGCGCTTTGGAGCGAAGGCGCGAAGTGATCCTGAGCGATCTCCAGGACGCCGAGGAGCGGCTTGGCGCAGCCACAGCCGCTCTTGCCACAGCCCAGAAGGATCTGGCCGAGGCTCAGATCAAGGCGGATCAGATCAGGGCCGACGGCAAAGTGCGCGCTGAGTCCATCCGGCTCGAAAGCGAGCGCCGCACGGTGGAAGCCATGGCGCTGCTGAAACAGGGCTCAAGCAACGATCTTCAATCAGAAGCCGACAGGGTGAGCGAAAAGCTCCGCCGCGAGGCGGCCAGGCTGGCGGTCGAAAAGGCTCTTGCAGCTCTCCCCTCTAAGCTCGATGCCGGTGCCCAGCTCGCACTGATCGACCGTTCCATCGAATCGCTGGGTGAAGTCTGATGCCCTTGCTCAATACCATCGCTTCGCCCTACGCCGAAGCCCTTCTCCAGATCACCGATCAATCCGGTGAGAGTGAACTCGTTGCCGAGCAGGCCAAGCAGTTGCTTGATCTCTGGCACCAATCCGCTGAGTTGCGCCAATCCTTCGTTTCCCCTGTGATTGAGCCGGAAACGAAGAAAGCCATTGTGGTGGCCCTCTTCCAGGAGCAGCTCACTCCGTCGTTCCTGAACCTCCTCAAGCTCCTCGCTGATCGTCAGAGGATCTCAATCCTTGATTCGATCCTGGAGCGCTTCCTCACACTCTTCCGTGAGCAGCGCCACATCGCTCTGGCCAGCGTGGTTTCCGCCACGCCTTTGAGCGACGAGCAGCAACAGGCCCTGCGCGCCAAGGTGCAGGCGCTGGCTGGTACCGAAAACGTCGAGTTCAAGCTCGACGTCGATCCCTCGTTGATTGGCGGGCTGATCGTCAGATTCGGATCCAAGGTGATCGACGCCAGCCTCTCCGGCCAGGTCCGGAGGCTTGGACTGGCGCTCGCCAAGAGCGGCTGAGCCCCAAGGTTCCCGGCTTTCTCCTTCTTCCCCTCCCCTCCTTTCCTTCCATCGCCTCCCCGCGCGGGGAACTGAACCCATGGTTTCCATCCGTCCCGACGAGATCAGCGCCATCCTCAAGCAGCAGATCGAGGACTACGACAAGTCCGTATCGGTCAGCAACGTCGGCACGGTGCTCCAGGTGGGCGACGGCATCGCCAGGGTCTATGGCCTTGAGCAGGTGATGGCTGGCGAACTGCTCGAGTTCGAAGACGGCACCGAGGGCATTGCTCTCAATCTGGAAGACGACAACGTCGGCGTGGTGCTGATGGGCGAAGGCATCAGCATTCAGGAAGGCAGCACGGTCAAAGCCACCGGACGCATCGCTGAAGTGCCGGTGGGCGACGCCATGCTCGGCAGGGTTGTGGATCCGCTGGCCCGGCCCATCGACGGCAAAGGTGAGATTGCCACCTCGGAAACCCGCCTGATCGAATCGCCCGCACCTGGAATCATCCAGCGCAAGTCGGTGCATGAGCCGATGCAGACGGGCATCACCGCGATCGACGCCATGATTCCGATCGGCCGCGGCCAGCGCGAACTGATCATCGGTGACCGCCAGACCGGCAAGACGGCCATCGCCATCGACACCATCTTGAACCAGAAGGGTGAGGGTGTTGTTTGCGTCTATGTGGCGATCGGCCAGAAGCAGGCTTCAGTGGCCAACGTCATTGATGTGCTGCGTGAGAAGGGAGCCCTCGATTACACGATCGTTGTGGCAGCCTGTGCCTCCGAGCCGGCGGCCCTTCAGTACCTCGCCCCTTATGCCGGCGCGGCTATTGCTGAGTACTTCATGTACAAAGGCCAGGCCACCCTGGTGATCTACGACGACCTCACCAAGCAGGCCCAGGCTTACCGCCAGATGTCCCTGCTGCTGCGCCGCCCGCCCGGCCGTGAGGCCTACCCCGGCGACGTCTTCTATTGCCACAGCCGTCTGCTGGAGCGGGCCGCCAAGCTGTCCGATGCCATGGGCAAAGGCAGCATGACAGCCCTGCCCATCATCGAAACCCAGGCTGGAGACGTTTCCGCCTACATCCCCACCAACGTGATCTCGATCACGGATGGCCAGATCTTCCTCACGTCCGACCTCTTCAACTCCGGCCTGCGGCCCGCCATCAACGTGGGCATTTCGGTCAGCCGCGTGGGCGGTGCAGCTCAGACCAAAGCCATCAAGAAGATCGCCGGCACCCTCAAACTGGAACTGGCCCAGTTCGACGAACTCGCTGCCTTCTCCCAGTTCGCTTCTGACCTGGATGCCGCCACACAGAAGCAGCTTGGCCGGGGCAAGCGCCTGCGTGAACTGCTCAAGCAACCCCAGTACAGCCCGCTGATTCTGGCCGAACAGGTGGCCGTGGTCTATGCCGGGGTCAAGGGCCTGATCGATGACGTGGCCATCGATCAGGTGACCCAGTTCGTTCGCGAGCTGCGGGAATACCTCAAGACCAATGCGGCTGCCTATATCGAGCAGGTGCAAACCGAGAAGCAGTTGAGCGAATCCTCCGAGGCCATGCTCAAGGCGGCCATCAGCGAAGTCACCTCCACCCTTCTGGCTTCGGCCTGATCTCCCTGAAGCGAAGCACCTGAACCATGGCCAACCTCAAGGAAACCCGCGACCGCATCAGTTCGGTCAAGAACACCCGCAAGATCACCGAGGCCATGGGGATGGTCGCGGCAGCCAAGGTGCGGCGTGCCCAGGAACAGGTGCTGCGGTCGAGGCCGTTTGCCGACCGCCTGGCCCGGATGCTCGAAAACCTGCAGACCCGTCTGCGTTTCGAGGATGTGGCCAACACCCCGCTGCTTGAACAGACCCGGCCTGTGCGTCACATCACCCTTGTGGTGGTGAGTGCTGACCGTGGCCTCTGTGGTGGCTACAACGCCAACATCATCAAGCGCACGGAACAGCGTTTCGCTGAGCTCAAGGGCCAGGGTTTCACGGTGGAACTGGTGCTGATCGGACGCAAGGCCGCCGGATACTTCAAGAACCGTTCCTATCCGATCCTCACCACGTTCACCGGCCTTGAGCAGGTGCCTACAGCGGATGAGGCGGGCAAGATCGGCGACGAAGTGCTGGCGGCCTTCCTCTCCGGCAGCACAGACCGGGTGGAGATGATCTACACCAAGTTCATCAACCTCGTGAGCAGCGGCCCTGTCTCCCAGACCCTGCTGCCGCTCGACCCCCAGGGCATTGCCGCCCAGGATGATGAGATTTTCCGTCTCACCACACGGGAAGGTCGGCTGGCGGTTGAACGGGGCGTCCCTTCCGGCAACAGCGTTCCGCCTTTGGAGTCGGAGTTCGTGTTTGAGCAGAGCCCGGATCAGCTGCTCAATGCCCTGCTGCCGCTTTACCTCGACAACCAACTGCTTCGTTCCCTCCAGGAAGCCGCCGCGAGTGAGCTGGCCAGCCGCATGACGGCCATGAACAGCGCCAGCGATAACGCCAAGGAGCTCGCCAAGTCGCTCACTCTCGATTACAACAAGGCCCGCCAGGCTGCGATCACCCAGGAAATCCTGGAAATCGTGGGTGGCTCGGCGATGGGCTGAGGCCATCATCGAGATCCAGCCGCTGTTCCCGCTGGCGCTCGGCCGCCAGCAACTGCGCCCCGACCCGCTCGACTCAGCCGTGATGCTGCAGGAGGCCCTGCAGCTTCGCGGTGCAGCCAATGGCAATCCGTCCGAAGGTTGCGCCTGGACGGGCGACCTGAATGACGCCTGGCAGGTGCATCGCCGCCCTGCTTTTGGCTGGCTCGTGACGCAGCTTGAACTTGCTGCGCCGGCCTATCTCCGAGCGCTCGGTTTTGACACCGAGCAGATTGACTTGCACCTGCAGCGTGCCTGGCCCGTGGTGAGCGAGCCGGGTCAAGCCGTCGGCCGCCACCATCACCCCAACGCCCATCTCAGTGCGGTGTACTACATCACGGGGGATGGCAGTGGTCGCTGCGGCTGCCTGCGGCTCTTCCCGCACCGTCAGGTGAACGAGCTGGTGCCGGGCCTGGCCGTCGGTCACAGCGGGCCGATCACCCCTGATCACCCCCTCAACGCCCCCTGGCAGGACGTGGCTCCTCAGGCTGGTCTTCTGGTGCTTTTTCCTGCGAGCACCGATCACGCGGTGCTGCCCAATGAGGACGACGAGCGGCGCTGCTCGGTGAGCTTTGACCTTTTCCTCTCGGCCCGGTCCTCCAGCAGCCATCCCCCTGAGTTTCTCGCTCCCCACCCCGGCTCGTGGACACCGTTTGCGCGCACGGCCTGAGAGTCCGAACCAACAGCTTCCAGCCAGCAGCTTTCAGGAAGCACCTTTCAGCCAGCAGCTTCCCGCCAGCTGCCTCGCTCCCCGCATGGTTTCGCCCGGCGCCAAACAGCGGCGTTTCCCCGATTCCTTTGCCAACGGGCTTCGCTCCCTGCTTCGGGCCCTTCGGTGAAGACTGAGAGCTCCGTGCTGGCCCTCCGTCCGGGAAGATGGGGCCGCTGCCCTCCCTGAGCGGAGTTGCTCCGCTGCTTGCATCCTCTGCCATGAGTGAAACCTTCACCATCGTCGCTGCGCTCGACGGCGCGACCCATACCTTTTCCTGCTCGGCCGATCAGACGGTGCTGTCGGCGGCGGAAGCCGCTGGCGTGCCACTGCCCAGTTCCTGCTGCTCGGGGGTCTGCACCACCTGTGCGGCTGTGATCACAGAGGGAACGGTGCATCAGCCCGACGCCATGGGTGTCAAGGCCGACCTGCAGACTCAGGGCTATGCCCTGCTCTGTGTGGCCTATCCGCGCAGTGATCTGCAGCTGAAGGCGGGCCAGGAAGACGCGTTGTACGTAGCCCAGTTCGGGCAGTATCAGAAGTGAGCGCCTGGCCCGTGAAGCCAGAGATGCCGTGCGGTTGATCGCCAGGGAGGTGTGGGTGCCGCTTCCAGTCGCTGCGTCGTCGCCAACCCCAGCACCAGTCGCGCCATCGTCCTCCGCTTCGGTACTGGCCGCTGTGTTGGCGGCTCTCGATCGCGAGGAGGGCGTGCCGCTGCGCTGGGCGATCACGGCCGTCGAGAGCGCGGAGCACGGGGCCAGGCGCGCACGGCTGGAAGCAGTGCTGCTGGTGGAGCCATGACCCCTGCCATCGGCCCAGCGGCGCCTTTGCCGCTCCTGCTGGTGATCCCGACTGGGATCGGATGCTGCATCGGCGGCTATGCCGGTGATGGTTTACCTGCCGCGCGCCTGCTGGCGGCGGCCAGCGGCTGCCTGATCACCCACCCGAACGTGATGAATGGTGCCGCTCTCTACTGGAGCGACCCGAGGATCCACTACGTGGAGGGCTGGGCGTTGAACCGCTTCGCCGCCGGGGATCTGGCGCTCGCACCCGTGCGTCAGCGCCAGGTGGGACTGTTGCTGGATGCCGGCATCGAGCCGGAACTGCGTCAGCGGCACCTGCAGGTGGCGGATGCCTGCAGGGCCACGCTCGGCCTTGCCGTTGGCCCGGTGCTCACCACCGAGCGGCCCCTGGGGGTGGCGTTGAGCCGCAGCAGCAGCGGAGCGAGCGGTGGTGGGCTTGAGCATCCAGCCGAGCTGCTGCGGGCCGGGGAACGCCTGCGAGAGGCGGGGGCCACAGCCATTGCGATCGTGACCCGCTTCCCGGACGACAACGGCCCGCAGGAGCTTGCGGCCTACCGCGGCGGCGCTGGCGTCGACGGCCTGGCCGGTGCCGAGGCGGTGATCAGTCACCTGCTGGGACGCCAGCTGGGGATCCCCTGCGCCCACGCGCCCGCCCTGGCGCCACTGCCGCTGGAGGTGGGCCTTGATCCTCGCGCCGCAGCTGAAGAACTGGGGCACACGTTTCTGCCCTGCGTGCTCGTGGGCCTGAGCCGCGCCCCTGATCTGGTGCCGCTGCAGCCGGCATCCCCCCCGGTCGGTGCGGCGCTGCCCGCCGAGCTGATCCACCCCGCCCGGATCGGGGCCGTGGTGGCTCCCGCCGGCGCGCTGGGGGGGGAGGCGGTGCTGCGCTGCGCCGCCCACGGCCTGCCGGTGATCGCCGTTCAGAGCAATGCCTGTGTGCTCAAGGTCAGCGGCGACGCCCTCGGGATTCCGGTGCTTCCGGCCGCCACCTATGCCGAGGCGGCGGGTTTAGTGCTGGCTCTGCGCGAGGGGATCGCACCGTCAGCGCTGGTACGCCCTCTCCCCTCGCTGGCTGTTGGCGCGGCGGTGGATTGATCCGGATCAGCGCTGGCAGTGATCCCGATCAGCGCAGGCAGGCCATCGGGTGGCGAGTGGGCACACCCAGCGCCTTGGCCACCCCGGGATGGCACACCGCGCCATCCACCGTGTTCAGTCCCGAGAGCAGTTCGGGCCGCTCCGTGACCGCCTCCACCAGCCCCCGGCCGGCAATGCCGACGATGTAGGGCAGGGTGACGCTGACCAGCGCTTCGGTGGAGGTGAAGGGGACGGCGCCGGGCATGTTACCGACGGCATAATGCTGCACGCCATGGATCGTGACCACTGGATCCGTGTGGGTGGTTTCGCGGCTGGTGGCGATGCAGCCGCCCTGGTCGATCGCCACATCGACGATCACGGAGCCGGGCTTCATGCGTCGGACCAGATCTTCGTCGACGAGGGTGGGCGCCCGGCCGCCGGGGGTGAGCACCGCTCCGATCAGCAGATCGGCGCCGGGCACCATGCGCTCGATCAGGCCCCGGCTGCTCACCAGGCTCACCAGCCGGCCGCTTCGGTCGGATTCCAGGCTGCGCAGACGCTGAGGGGAGTGATCGAGCAGGAACACCTCCGCATCCATCGCCGCCGCCAGGCGGGCCGCATTCCACCCCACCGTGCCGGCCCCAAGCACCACGACCCGCGCCGGCCTGACGCCGGTGCAACCGCCGATCAGAACCCCGCGTCCGCCATGGGGCTTTTCGAGCAGGTGCGCGCCCACCTGGGCGGCGAGCCGGCCGGCGATTTCACTCATCGGCGCGAGCAACGGCAGGTTGCCGTTGTCGAGCTGAACGGTTTCGTAGGCCACCCCGGTGGTGCCAGCCTCCAGCAGCGCCCTGCCCACATCCGGGTAGGCCGCCAGGTGCAGGTAGGTGAACAGCACCAGGTCGCTGCGCAGAAAGCGGAACTCTTCGGCCTGGGGCTCCTTCACTTTCACCACCAGATGGGCCGCCCAGGCCTCTTCCTGGCTCACCAGCTGCGCCCCGGCTTCGGCGTAGCTGGAATCGTCGATGCCCGCACCATTGCCGGCGCCGCTCTGCACCCGCACCTCCAGGCCATGGGACACCAGCTCCCTGACACCATCGGGGGTGAGGGCCACGCGTTGTTCGTCCCGCTTGATTTCCGTGGGCACGCCGATGCTCGCGATCGGCGCGGTGGGACCGGGGCTGGCCATGCAACTCTCAATCTGCTTACACACTGGCGGCGGCGGGGCCGCACTGCCAGGAATTGGTCCGCATCGGCAGACGATTCAGTCGATGGCGGCAGCAATCGGCATGCGCCAGCCACTGCCGAAGGCCCGGCCGCTCACCTTGATCAGCGGCGCGGCCTGGCGCCGTTTGAACTCGGCCCCGCGCAGCAGGCGGTATACACGCTGGGCCACCTGGGCATCCGTGCCGGCGGCCACCAGTTCCTCCGGGCTGCGCAGCTCTTCGATGAACTGCCGCAGCAGGGGGTCCAGCACGGCGTAGTCGGGCAGGGAATCAGTGTCGCGCTGATCAGGCCGCAACTCAGCGCTTGGTGGCTTCTCGCGGATCGCCGCGCCGATCAGCTCCCCCTTGGCCGGCAGCCCGCAACTGCGGCGGCAGTCGGCGGCGGCGGGGCTGTCCAGCCAGGCGCAGAGGCGGAACACGGTGGTCTTGTAGAGGTCGCCGATCACCGCCAGGCCGCCGTTCATGTCGCCATAGAGGGTGCAATAGCCCACGGCCAGCTCCGATTTGTTGCCGGTGGAGAGCAACAGCCGGCCCTGGGTATTGGCCATGGCCATCAGCAGAGTGCCGCGGATGCGGGATTGCAGGTTCTCGGCCGTCAGCCCTGTGGGTGCGGCTCCGATCGGCGCTTCCAGGGCCTGATCAAATCCCCGCATCAGCGGCTCGATCGCCACGCAGCCGTGGGCGACGCCGAGGCGATCCGCCAGCGCGATCGCATCGGTGCGGGATCCTGCTGAGCTGTAGGGGGAAGGCATCAGCAACGCGAACAGCTGGTCAGCCCCCAAGGCCGCCACGGCCACGGCGGCCACCAGCGCTGAATCGATGCCGCCGCTGAGTCCGAGCAGCGCCTGCCGGAAGCCGCATTTGCCGGCGTAGTCGCGCACCCCCAGCACCAGCACCCGGAACAGTTGCTCCATCGGATCCGGAGGTGGGGCGACGGGGCCCGTGGGTTCAGCCCCTGGGTCGCTGTCCCACACCGCCAGGCTCTCGGCGGCGCAGGGCAACTGAAGCCGCATGGCACCGGCTGCGTCCACCACGAAGCTGCCGCCGTCGAACACCAGCTCATCGTTGCCGCCCACCTGGTTCACGTACGCCACCGGGCACTGCAGCCGGGCGGCAGCGGCCTGGGCCAGCCGGCAGCGCACTGCGCCTTTGCCCTGCACGAACGGGGACGCCGAGAGGTTGAGCAGCAGGTCGGGCTGCAGCGGCATCAGGGCGGCGATCGGGTCCGCCCCGCGCAGACGATGCCCCTGCAGGCGTTCCTCCACCCATAGGTCCTCGCAGATGGTCAGGCCGATGCGCCACGGGCGCCCGCCCCACTGGCGTTCGATCAGGCAGGCCGCGTCGGCCGGCTGAAAGTAGCGGCGTTCATCAAAGACGTCGTAGCTAGGGAGCAGGCGCTTACGGGCGACGATGCTCCAGCCGCCCTGCTCCACCAGGGCCACGGCGTTGTGAAGCGCCGGCAGCCCGTTGCCAGCCACCGGCTCGGCGACGCCCACCAACAGAGCCAGCCCGCCGGGCAGCTCATGGGCCAGCGCATCGAGCACCTGCTCCTGCTGGCGCAGCAGCGCAGGCCGCAGCAGCAGATCCCGTGGCGGGTACCCCCACAGCGACAGCTCGGGGCTGGCGACCAGATCAGCCCCGGCAGCGGCGGCCTGACGGCTACGTTCCAGAAGCAGTGCACCGTTGCCGCGCAGGTCTCCCACCAGCGGGTCGATCTGGGCGAGGGCGAGCCGCATCAGCGCAGCGGCGGGGTGGCCGGCCGCCTGCTGGCCGCCACGTCGCCCAGGCCGTAGAGGTTGCGCTTGCGCAGCTCCGGCCACAGTTCCGCCGGGATCAGCTGGGGATCGGGATGGAGGCGCAACTGGGAACTGGCCGTGGCCGGGATCTGCAGCGGCAGCACCTCCACCCGGCCTCCCCGTTGCACCAGGCCATCGATGTGCAGCGCGTCGAGCGGCCAGCCCAGGCGAGGCACCACGGCCAGCCGGCAGGCGGCGAGCAGGGCATCCGCCGCGTACCAGCGGGGAATCTGCGGCAGCAGATCGCTGCCCACCACGAAGATCAGGTCGGCTTCAGGCCAGAGCCGGCGGGCCTGCTCCAGGGTGTGGAGGGCGCGGCTGTGGCTGAGGCTCTGGTCCACCTGAATACGAGGATTGCCGATCCCCTCGACCAGCGCCCGCAGCAGCACGGCGCGCACCTCAATGGGGGCCCCATGCTGCTTGAAGGGGTTGTCGCTGGCCCAGGTGCGCACCAGCGGGTAGCGCTCTCCCAGGGCCTGCAGCAGAGCGCGGTGCCCGAGGGTGGGCGGATCGGCGCTCGTGCCGAACAGGGCCACCTGGTCGGGCGCGCTCATGGCTGCAGCCCCTGCAGGGCCGGATCCCAGCCCCGCGGCGACCATTGCTGCAGCCAGGCCTGGGTCTGGGGATCCTGCCGGGCCAGGCGCCGCAGCAGGGCACCGGGGCGGGCCGGGCCCTGATGGGCCGCTTTGAGCAGTTCCGCGGCGGTCAGCCGGCCGGTGAGCCGGGTGGTGTGAACAGCCAGCGCCGCCTGGGCCAGGGCCACTGGCGCGGCAGGGGCCAGCGAGAGCCCGCCGGTGAATGGCGCTGCCACCAGCAGCGCCTGGCGCAGGGCGCCCAGCAGCAGCTGGATGCCGATCTGGGTGCCGCCCAGCAAGGCGCTGTGGCCTGACAGCCGGGCCAGCATCCGCCGCGCCTGAGCGCCATTGATCGTGAGTCCGTACAGCCGGCAGAGCTGCATCACCAGGGCGGTGTCGCAGGCGAGCGAACCAGCCAGATCCAGCAGCACCAGTGGATTGGCGGCAACGCCGGCGGCTTTGAGGGTGGCGTACCGCCCGATCACCCCATGGGCCTGGCGTTGCTGCTGGTGCAGGCGCTGGGCCTGCAGACGCTGAGCGAATCGATCCCCTGCCTTGAGGCTGTTGAGGGCGAGGAACAGGGCCCCGTGACTGGTCAACAGGTCCACCAGCCGCTCCTGCAGAGGCTCGATGGCGGGCGGCCGGGCTTCGCTGCGCACACGGCCGTCAGCCAGCAGCTGGGCCTGTCTTGGCGCCGCCGACACCGCCACCAGATCCAGGCCGGCGGCGGCGGCCGGCAGCCGCCGGCGAATGCTGTCGAGCAGCTGGACGCGTTCGCCGGCCGGCCAGCAGTCGATCCGGTTCACCACCAGCAGCAAGGGCTTGCCCCAGCCGAGCACCTGCTCCAGGGCTTCGCCTTCCGGGCTGGTGAGGTCGCCGTCGAGCACAAACAGCAGGAGGTCGGCGCCAAGAGCCACCCTGGCGGCCAGCCGCTGGCGGGCCGGGCCATCCACCTCGTCGATGCCGGGGGTGTCCACCAGCTCCACGCCGTTCAGACCCGCGATCGGCTGCTGCCAGCGTTCTCGTTCCTGCAGGCGGGTGCTGCCGTGGGCCAGGTCGGTGGCGAAGCGGGAACGCCCGAGCAAGGCGTTCAGCAGGCTGGATTTGCCCACACCCACGCGGCCGAACACCGCCAGCCGCAGGCGGCCCTGCTCCAGCCGCTCAATCTGGCGATCCAGGGCCGCCAGCTCCGGACCCAGGGCCGAACACTCGCGAGGGGTGAGGTTGAGCTCCGAGCGCCAAAGCCTGAGCAACTGGAGGCAGCGGGTGGGGGTGTCGGGCGTGGGCCTCATTCGCCGGAGACCTCCACAGGCGACTGCGGCCGCCGCCACCAGCCGGCCAGAACCGCCAGTACGGCGTCGGCACCGATCACACCGACGAAGCCACCGAATTCATCCACCACCACCCGCACGGAATGGCTGCTGCGCCGGAAGGCGGTGAGCAGACGGTCCGCGCGGATCATCTCCGGCACGAACTCCACCGGGCTGATGAGGTTCTCGATCGTGGTCTCACCGCGCCCTTCCACCAGGGCCTGCAGAAGGCTTTCCTGGCTGGCCACCCCCAGCACTTCGTCCACCTCTTCGCCCAGCACCACCCACCACGGGGCGTGCTGGGCAAGCAATTGAGGCTTCACGCTCTGGAGGCTTGCCATCCCAGGCAGGGTGGGGGCTGCCACGCGGGGCACCATCAGATCCCGCGCTGTCAGGTCGTTGAGTTGGAACACCTTGCCGATCATGGCGGCTTCGTCGGCTTCGATCTGGCCGGTGCGGGAACCAAGCCTGGCCAGCAGGCGGATCTCCTCCTCGTCGGTGCTGAGCTCGCTCTCGGCGGTGATCGCCGGCATCAGCCGTTCGAGCACCAGCACCAGCGGCAACATCAACCGCAGCAGCACGTTGACCGTGGCGGCGCTCGCCAGGGAGACCGGCATGGCCATGCTGCTGCCGATCGATTTGGGCAGGATTTCCCCCAGCAGGATCACCAGCACGGTGAGGCCGAACGAAAAGAGGGGCAGGGCCATGCCGGAGACGCCCAGCTGCGCGAACACCCAGCCGGCATAGCTGCCGATCATCAGGCTGCCGAAGATGTTGAAGCCGTTGTTGAGAATCACCAGCACCGCCAGGGCACGGCCCAGACGGTTTTTCAGCCGTTGCAGGGCCCTGGCACCGCGCGGCGGCACCGGACGGCCCGCCAGTTCGTGCACCTTGAGGGGATTGACCGTGAGGATGGCAGCCTCGACGCCTGAGCACAGCGCTGATCCCGCCAGAATCACCACCACCAGCGCTGCCAGGCCAAACAGCTCATTCATGGTGGCGCGCCCTTCCCAGCTCGCTCATGTCGGCGCCTTCATCAAGGCAGGGCATTCCATGCCCTTATTTAATCGTCTAAGTCTCTGTCCCGCCGTTTCGTGGTTCCTCCATGGTGATTTCCGCTGCCACCTTCCAGCAGCGTCGCGCGCTTTTCCTGGAACGGCTCGGTGCCGTGGCCGCCGTGATTCCCGCTGCTCCACTGGTCACCCATCACGCCGATGTGGAACATGGCTTCCGCCAGCACAGCGATTTCTGGTACCTCACGGGGTTCGATGAGCCGGGGGCCGTGGCCCTGTTCCTGCCGCACCGCAGTGAGCACAGGTTCGTGCTGTTCGTAGAACCCAAGGACCCTGCGGCCGAGGTCTGGAACGGCTTCCGCTGGGGGTGTGAAGGCGCGGTGTCCCAGTTCGGCGCCGACCTGGCCCATCCGCGGGCGGAACTGGCCGAACGGCTTGCGGAGTACCTCCAAGGGGCCGAAGGCATCGCGTTCCGGGTGGGTCGTCATCCGAGCGTGGAGCCGCTGGTGCTCTCCGCCTGGGCCGCCCAGCTCGACCGGGCACCGCGCAGCGGTCAGGCGGCGCTTGGCCTGGTGGCACCCTGCCCACTGCTGCACCAGTTGCGCCTGCGCAAGACCGAGGACGAACTGGAGCGCCTGCGCGAGGCCGCCCGGATCTCCGCCGAAGCCCATGAGCTGGCGCGGCAGGTGGCGCGGCCCGGGCTGAACGAGCGGCAGGTGCAGGCTGCGATCGAGCAGCACTTTCTGCTTCAGGGCGCCCGTGGTCCTGCCTACGGCTCGATCGTCGCCGGCGGCGACAACGCCTGTGTGCTGCACTACACGAGCAACAATGCACCCTTGCTGGACGGCGATCTGCTGCTGATCGACGCCGGTTGCAGCCTCAGCGATTACTACAACGGCGACATCACCCGCACCTTCCCGGTGGGCGGGCGCTTCAGTGCGGAGCAGCGCGCCCTCTACGACCTGGTGCTGGCTGCCCAGCAGGCGGCGATCGCCTGCGTGAAGCCAGGGGCCGATGCCGAGCAGGTGCATGCGGCCGCGGTGCGGGTGCTGGTGGAGGGATTGGTGGAGCTGTGTCTGCTGCAGGGGGAGGTGGATGGCCTGATCGAGCAGGGCGCCTACCGCCACCTCTATATGCACCGCACCGGCCACTGGCTGGGGCTCGATGTCCACGACGTGGGTGCTTACCGCCTCGGCGAGCATCCGGTGCCGCTTGAGCCCGGCATGGTGCTCACAGTGGAGCCTGGGCTCTATGTGAGCGATCGGCTGCCCGTGCCGGATGGCCAGCCCGCCATCGACGCGCGCTGGAAGGGGATCGGCATCCGCATCGAGGACGACGTGGCCGTGACCCCCAGCGGGCACGAGGTGCTCACAGCCGCTGCGCTCAAATCAGCAGACGCCATGGAGCGGTGAAACCGGGTGCACGGTCCGGGCCGTTCGCTCAGCCGAGCAGGCGGTTCAGCAGCGCCGGAGCCTCCACCGTGGTGGTCAGGATGTGGTCGGCGCCTGCCTGGCTCAGGTGGTGTTCGTAGACCTGCCGTTGCGCAACGGCTCCCGCGTCCTGCAGGTGAGGCGGAGCCACCGCCAGGCTGACGAAGGCCTGATCGGGATGGCACGCCCGAGCACGCTGCACCGTTTCCACATCCGCCACGGTGTCGCCCACATAGGCCACCAAGGGGGCTTCATGGCCCAGGTCGGTGGTGGCCAGGCGGGCGGCAAGCGTGAGCAGGCCGGTGGGATCGGGCTTGTCCGGAGCGTCGCCCATGGCGATCAGGGGAGGCTGCGGCAATCCGAGCCGCTGATGCAGCACGAAGCGCGCGGAAGCCGGTTCAGCGCCGCTCACGAACCCCCAGGCAAAGCCGTGCTGGCTCAACTGCTCGAAGAAAGGCGGCTGTACCAACAGCGTTTCTTCCCGGATGAAGCCCTGCCACGCTTCTGGCGGGCCGTCTGGGTCCCCTCCGAAATAGAGCTGGCTGAACACCTCCACCAGGGCGCCAAAGCTGGGTAGCGGGTCATGCCCGTGGCGCCGCAGCAGCTCCAGCGATGCCTCCCAGTCGTTGTTCCACAGACCTTCGCTCTTGAGCGCGTCCACCTCGGTCTGTCCGGGCCTCCAACCGCTGTAGTGGTGAACGGTTTCAGCCAGGGCGCGGCGGTAGCTGCCGCTCACGTCGCGAATGACCCCGTCGATGTCGAACAGCAGAACAGCGCGGGGCTTCAGGGGCAGGGAGGCTGGGGCTGGTAGGTTACTCGTTTGATTGTTGTCCTTGAGCGCCGAACCTATGACGGCCAGCGATAGCCCTGACGCGGCGGTTTCTGCGATGCCCGCCGTGTCCGCCATGCCTGAGATCCTTCCCGCCGCCGCGGATCCGAGTGGCGCCCGCGAAGGGCGTCCCGTGCTGCGTGGCGCCAGCGCCGCACTGGCCACGGCCACCCTCGACGAAGATGGCGTTCCTTCCGGCCACACGCCGAAAGCGGATGAAGGCCGCTTCCTGCTCAAGATCCTCTGGCTGCCCGACAACGTCGCTTTGGCCGTTGATCAGATCGTGGGCGGTGGTCCCAGCCCCCTCACCTCCTACTTCTTCTGGCCGCGGGAAGATGCCTGGGAAACCCTCAAAGGTGAACTGGAAGCCAAATCCTGGATCACCGACAATGAGCGGGTGGAGATCCTCAACAAGGCCACCGAGGTGATCAACTACTGGCAAGAGGAAGGCAAAGGCAAGTCGCTCGACGAAGCCAAGCTCAAGTTCCCCGACGTCACCTTCTGCGGAACCGCCTGATCCTCAGCGGCGGGCTGCATTGGCTTACGGCCTACAGCGCAGTCCACTTCCTTTCACGCTTCGTTTTGCTTGGCTTGGCTTCACTGGCCAGGTTAAAGAACGGCTCAACACCTGCTGAAGCGAACGGTCGATGGGTGCCGCTCCTCAGCAAATCGCTCACCGACACTCGCTAGAACGTCTAGCACGATAAAGGCCCCAAGCAGGGGCCTTTTCTCTGTCGATCAAGCGTTCGATCTCCACACTCGCCCTCGGCCAACTCGAATTCGTCAACAAGTTGGGTCGATGGTCAAGTTCCATCCACGGTTGAGTTGAATCCGCTATCGGGTTGCATCCGCGGTCGAGCTACATCCTTCATCGATTGTCATTCGCAGCAAAGTTCCAGCCACCATCGGATTGCATTCATGATCAAGTTCACCAGGCTTGATCGCCGAATGGTATGGATCGATTGACAGCGATTCTCCACTCTGACTTCGCCACGGTGATGATGACGTTCGTGGGAAGTTGAAGTGCCCGACTTCAGCGCTAGTGAGCCGGCGCTGAGCGTTGCAGGGCCTGCTGGCGGAGATCCAAGGCCTCTTGGCCGAGAACCAAGGCCAGCTGGCAGAGCTCAAGGGCCAGCTGGCAAACATCCAGGGCCCTCATAAAAAAATCTTGGACCGGGCTTGTAGAGCCGATCCAAGACTGTTGATGGCATTGCGGCCATGAAGATTGGGGCTGCCCGGAAAGGACGACCCCGTTGATGGATCAGGCCTTGCGGGTGGCCTGAAGCCGGGCCCGGGCCCGAGCCAGGTTCTGGACGGCTTTCACCTTTTCCGTGCTGGGCGGCTGGCCTTCGAAGCTGGCTGCACGCAGCTGGGCTTCTTCCACCTGCTGCTCGGCGGCGGCGGCATCGATTTTGTCTCCGAGCTCTGCGGTGTTCACGAGCACAGTGACTTCGTCGGCTTCGACTTCGGCAAAACCACCCATCAAGGCAATGGCGGTCCAGTCTTTGCCGCTGCGCAAGCGCATCACACCCACATCGAGAGCGGTGAGCAAGGAGACGTGTCCGGGGAGGATCCCCAGCTGCCCAGTGGTGCTGGGCAGGATCACCTCATCCGCGCTGCCGTCGAAAACGCTCTGGTCAGGTGCCAGAACACGGAGATTGAGAGTCATGGCGAGAAGGTGACAGGGAGATCAGAGGCAGTCCGTCGCAAATCAGGACTTGGCGTCAGCGAGGATCTTGGCGGCCTTGGCCTTCACCTGATCGATGTTGCCCACGAGGTAGAAAGCAGCCTCGGGAAGATCGTCCAGCTCACCAGCGAGGATCATGTTGAAGCCGCTGATGGTGTCTTCGAGCTTCACGTACTCGCCGGACTGGCCAGTGAAGATTTCGGCCACAAAGAAGGGCTGAGACAGGAACTTCTCGATCTTGCGCGCGCGGTCGACGGTGCGACGGTCGTCTTCGGAGAGTTCGTCGAGGCCGAGGATGGCGATGATGTCCTGCAGCTCCTTATAGCGCTGGAGGGTGGATTGCACGGCACGGGCGGTGCGGTAGTGCTCGTCACCCACAACGGCCGGCTGGAGCATGGTGCTGGTGGAGTCGAGCGGGTCGACGGCCGGGTAGATGCCCTTCGAAGCCAGGCCGCGGCTCAGCACCGTGGTGGCATCGAGGTGGGCAAAGGTGGTGGCGGGAGCGGGGTCGGTGAGGTCGTCGGCCGGCACGTACACAGCCTGGATCGAGGTGATTGAACCTTCGAGCGTGGAGGTGATGCGTTCCTGAAGCTCACCAACGTCGGTGCCGAGGGTGGGCTGGTAGCCCACAGCGGAGGGCATGCGGCCGAGCAGGGCGCTCACTTCGGAGCCGGCTTGGACGAAGCGGAAGATGTTGTCGATGAACAGCAGCACATCCTGCTTGTTCACATCACGGAAATGCTCGGCCATGGTGAGTGCCGACAGACCCACGCGCATGCGGGCGCCAGGGGGCTCGTTCATCTGACCGAAGCAGAGCGCCACCTTGGACTTCGGGAGGTCTTCGGAGTTGATCACTCCAGATTCCTTGAACTCTTCGTAGAGGTCGTTGCCCTCACGGGTGCGCTCGCCAACGCCACCGAACACGGAAACACCGCCGTGCTCCTTGGCAATGTTGTTGATGAGCTCCTGGATCAGCACGGTTTTGCCCACGCCGGCGCCACCGAACAGGCCGACCTTGCCACCCTGGCGGTAAGGAGCCAGGAGGTCGATCACCTTGATGCCGGTTTCAAACACCTTGGGCTTGGTTTCGAGCTCGATCAGCTTCGGCGCATCCCTGTGGATGGGAGATGTGAGGGTGGAGGTGACCGGCCCACGCTCATCAACCGGCTCGCCGAGCACGTTGAAGATGCGGCCAAGAGTGGCCTCTCCCACGGGGACGCTGATCGGGGCGCCCGTGTCGAGGGCAGACATGCCACGCACGACGCCGTCGGTGCCGCTCATCGCAACCGCACGCACCCGGTGATCGCCGAGGAGCTGCTGGACTTCGGCGGTGAGGGCGATGTCCTGACCCGAGGAATTGCGGCCTTCAACGCGAATGGCATTGAAGATGCGGGGCAGCTTGCCGGCCGGAAATTCAATGTCGAGAACGGGGCCGATCACCTGACGGACAACACCCTTGGAGCCGGTGTTGACGGGAGCAGCAGCAGCCATAGGAAAGGAAGGAAGATCGCGCAGCGGGACGCGCGCCCGCCTGAAGCCGCGCCACCTTACCACCGCGAATGGCCTGGTCTTCAGAGCCAGAGGCCCGTGCCGCGTGCTGGGTTCGGTCAACCGCACACCGTACCGATTGCACTGCACCCTTCCACCGCCATAGGTTGGCACTCAGGCAGGGCGAGTGCTAATTCGCTCTCCCCTGTGGCGCCCACGGCGCCGCACCACCGCATTTGAAACGATCCATGGCTGCTGTCTCCCTCAGCGTCTCCACTGTCAAACCCCTTGGAGATCGCATTTTCATCAAGGTGTCCGAATCGGAGGAAAAAACCGCGGGCGGCATCCTGCTCCCCGACACTGCAAAGGAGAAGCCCCAGGTGGGCGAAGTGGTCCAAGTGGGCCCCGGCAAGCGCAATGAGGACGGCTCCCGCCAGGCTCCTGAAGTGAGCGTGGGCGACAAGGTGCTCTACAGCAAGTACGCCGGTACTGACATCAAGCTCGGCACCGATGAGTTCGTGCTGCTCTCAGAAAAAGACATTCTCGCCATCGTCGACTGATCGCTCCGGCACATGAGGTTCCTGTGAGCCTCAACTGCCCTCACTGATCACGTCCTGACCCCCGACGACTCGTCGGACGGTCAATCCTTTACCAACTACTTCAAGGAGCATCCCTTCCATGGCCAAGCGCATTATTTACAACGAGAACGCCCGCCGGGCCCTCGAAAAAGGCATCGACATCCTCGCTGAGGCCGTTGCCGTCACCCTCGGCCCCAAGGGCCGCAACGTGGTGCTGGAAAAGAAATTCGGCGCTCCCCAGATCATCAATGATGGCGTCACGATCGCCAAAGAGATCGAACTGGAAGACCACATCGAGAACACCGGTGTGGCCCTGATCCGTCAGGCCGCCTCCAAAACCAACGACGCCGCCGGCGACGGCACCACCACGGCCACCGTCCTGGCCCACGCCATGGTCAAGGCCGGTCTTCGCAACGTGGCTGCGGGCGCCAACGCCATCACCCTCAAGAAGGGCATCGACAAGGCTGCCGATTTCCTCGTCAAGAAGATTGAGGAGCACGCCAAGCCGATCGCCGACAGCAACGCCATCGCCCAGGTGGGCACCATCTCCGCCGGCAACGACGAAGAGGTGGGCCGCATGATCGCCGACGCTATGGACAAGGTCGGCAAAGAAGGCGTGATCTCCCTGGAAGAAGGGAAGTCGATGACCACCGAACTGGAGGTCACCGAGGGCATGCGCTTCGACAAGGGCTACATCTCCCCTTACTTCGCCACCGACACCGAGCGGATGGAAGCGGTGCTCGACGAGCCCTACATCCTGCTCACCGACAAGAAGATCGGCCTGGTGCAAGACCTGGTGCCCGTGCTTGAGCAGATCGCTCGCACCGGCAAGCCCCTGCTGATCATCGCCGAGGACATCGAGAAGGAAGCCCTCGCCACCCTGGTGGTGAACCGCCTGCGCGGTGTGCTCAACGTGGCCGCCGTCAAGGCCCCTGGTTTCGGTGACCGCCGCAAGGCCATGCTTGAGGACATCGCTGTTCTCACCAACGGTCAGCTGATCACCGAAGACGCCGGCCTCAAGCTGGAGAACACCAAGCTGGAGATGCTGGGCACCGCCCGCCGCATCACCATCAACAAGGACACCACCACCATCGTCGCCGAAGGCAACGAAGTGGCCGTCAAGGCCCGTGTGGAGCAGATCCGCAAGCAGATCGACGAAACCGACTCCTCCTACGACAAGGAGAAGCTGCAGGAGCGTCTGGCCAAGCTGAGCGGCGGTGTGGCCGTGGTGAAGGTGGGTGCAGCCACCGAAACCGAGATGAAGGACAAAAAGCTGCGCCTGGAAGACGCCATCAACGCCACCAAGGCGGCTGTTGAGGAAGGCATCGTTCCTGGTGGCGGCACCACCCTGGCCCACCTGGCCCCTGCCCTCGAGGAGTGGGCGGCTGCCAACCTCACCGGCGAAGAGCTGATCGGTGCCACCATCGTGGCCTCCGCCCTCACCGCTCCGCTGATGCGGATCGCCCAGAACGCCGGCGTCAATGGCGCCGTCGTCGCTGAGCATGTCAAGGGCATGCCGTTCAACGAGGGCTACAACGCCGCCACCGGTGAATACGTCGACATGCTGGCTGCCGGCATCGTTGATCCCGCCAAGGTGACCCGCTCCGGTCTGCAGAACGCCGCCTCGATCGCCGGCATGGTGCTCACCACCGAGTGCATCGTGGCCGATCTGCCCGAGAAGAAGGAAGCAGCTCCTGCCGGCGGCGGTGGCGGCATGGGCGGCGACTTCGACTACTGATCGTCTGCCCCTGGATTCGCAGGGTCACCCTGCGGATCCAGCTCCGATCAACCGTCACTGCTTCAAGCCAGCAGCTTCGAACCGCCAACTTCGAGCGATCAGCTGCCAGCCAGCAGCAGATCAGTTGCGAGCGATCAGTGCATCACCGGAGCAGGCCAAAAGCCTGCTCTTTTTTTGTCCTTTGTCCATGTGGCCGGCGGGGAGGCGCCACGGTGCATGCGCAGAGGTATGCCGCAACGGCGCAAGAGCTCAACGTCCCTGCCTCAGCAAGTTCCTACTTGCCGGGCACGAAGGCAAGCGCGACGCCGTTGTTGCAGTAACGCTTGCCGGTGGGCCTGGGTCCATCGTTGAACACATGGCCCTGATGCCCGCCGCAGCGGCGGCAGTGGTATTCCGTGCGGGGCACGATCAATTTGAAATCCAGCTGGGTGACCACCGCATTCGGCAGGGGCTGCCAGAAGCTGGGCCAGCCGGTGCCACTGTCGAATTTCGTGGTGGAGGAGAACAGCGGCAAACGGCAGCCAGCACACACGTAGGTGCCGGCTCGCTTTTCGTTGTTGAGCGGGCTGGAGAACGGCCGCTCCGTGCCCTCACGGCGCAGCACTGCAAAGGCGGCAGGACTCAGGCGCTCCTTCCAGGCAGCCTCACTGAGTTGCCAGGCAGGATCGCCCGCCTTGCTCGCAGCCTCAGCTTTTCGGCCTCCCAACAGGGGAGAGAGCAGGAGGGCCAGGGAGGCCAGCAAGCCACGGCGTTTGATTGGTGTCACGGCAGGGTCAGCGCAGCCAGCCGGCGCTCAGCACCACGGCGAGGCCGAGAAACAGGGCAAGCAGGGTCCAGGTGACGCGGTTGAGCGTGGCTTCGGCGCTGCGGGCGCTGCTGAACATCGACCCGCCGCTGCTGGCCAGGCCTCCCATGCCATCGCCCTTGGGGCTGTGCAGCAACACGCTGGCGATCAGGAGCACGCCGAGAGCGGCCCAGATCCAGGAAAGAACCGTGGTGATCATCTTCAGACCCTACCCAAACACCAGGCCCGAACGCCAGGCCGATCGGCCCTTCAGAGTGCGGGCAGGCTGACGGCCCTGACGGCCCGCCGGGCTCAGACCTGCAGCGCCCGTGGCCGCAAGGGCTCAGGAGTGGGCAGCAGTGGCGATGGCTCGATCAGGGAGGTCCCCGTCATGTTGGCGGGCACAGGCAGCTCAAGGATCTCCAGCAGGGTGGGGGCGATGTCCGCCAGGCCGCCCCCTTCCCTCAGGCGCACATCCGTGCCGTGGCCAGCCAGCTTGCGCCGTTCCCCTTCCACCAGGATCACCGGAACCGGGTTGGTGGTGTGGGCCGTCCAGGGCCGCCCGTCCTCCCCTTTCATCACTTCGGCATTGCCGTGATCGGCGGTGATCAGCAGGGTGCCCCCCTGCCGATTGGTGGCTTCCATCAGTCGGCCCACGCAGTGATCCACGGTGGCGATGGCGGCGGCTGTGGCCTCCATCTGCCCCGTATGGCCCACCATGTCGGGATTGGCGTAGTTGATCACCACCAGGGAGTAGATGCCTTTATTGATGGAGGCGATGCAGCTGTCGGTGAGGGCAGCGGCGGACATCTCGGGAGCCTGGTCGTAGGTGGCCACCCGCGGGGAGGGCACCAGGTGGCGGTCTTCGCCGTTGAAGGGCTGCTCGATGCCGCCGTTGAGGAAATAGGTGACGTGCGGATACTTCTCCGTTTCGGCGGTGCGCAACTGGCGCAGCCCGTGTTCGGAGACCACCTGGCCGAGCAGACCATCGAGTGACTCGGGGGGGAAGGCCACCGCCACGTCGAGGGCTTGCTCGTACTGGGTGAAAGTGACCAGGTGCAGAGGCTCGATGCGCTCCCTGGAGAAACCGCTGAAGTCTTCGAGCACAAGGGCGCGCACCAACTGACGCACCCGGTCGGGGCGGAAGTTGAAACAGATCAGGCCATCGCCTGGGCTCAGGTGGCCGGAGCTGAGGCGGTAGGGCTCAAGGAACTCATCGTTGATGCCGTTCTCGTAGGCCGCCAGGACCACCTGCTGGGCCGTGAGCGGGCCGTCGGCCGGTCTGGCCTCGGTGAGCAATCGATAGGCCTTCTCGGTGCGGTCCCAGCGGTTGTCGCGGTCCATGCTCCAGTAGCGGCCGCAGATCGTGCTGATCCGCCCCACGCCGGCGGCTGTGATCTGGGCATCGATGCGGTCGAGGAAGGCGATCGCGCTCTGGGGCGGGGTGTCGCGCCCGTCGGTGACCACATGGATGCAGACGTCGCTGAGGCCGCGGCCTGCGGCCCACTGCAACAGCCCGCCCAGGTGATCGATGTGGCTGTGAACGCCGCCGTCGGAGCAGAGGCCGATCAGGTGGAGTGCGCCGCCATTCACCAGCAGGGTGTCGGCCAGGGCATTGAGGGCGGGATTGGCGGCAAGGCTGCCGTCCTTCACCGCTTTGCCGATCCGCACCAGCTCCTGCCGGATGATCCGCCCGGAGCCGATGGTGAGGTGGCCCACTTCCGAGTTGCCCATCTGGCCGTCGGGCAGGCCCACGTCGCCGCCGCTCGCCTGGATCAGCGTGTGGGGGTACGCCTCCCACAGCGCATCCATCACCGGGGTGCTGGCCGCGCGGATCGCATTGTTATCGCTGGCTTCGCGGTATCCCCAACCATCGAGAATGGCCAATACCACCGGTGGCACGTAGCGGTGATCCACGGGGCCGGAGGGGGGAGGGGGGAGAGAGCCGCTCGGGCGAGAGCTGGAGCTCGTGGAAGGAATGTCGGTCACCGATTCTTCCGCAAAGCCCTGATACAGGCTGATCGCCCTCAAAATTACAGTGTGATCTCTTCGTCACAGAAAGCAGGCCGGTAAGCGTCAGCTAATGGGCATAAGCGCAAGGAGACTCCCTTACCATTTCACCCCCGGGATCCCCACATGGTGTCGTCAATCGGTGACCATTGCGTGGAGATTCTCTCCGCCCAGGATCTGACCCGCACGGTTCATCGCCTTGCCTCCCAGGTGCTGGAGAGTGCGCCGGACAGCCGCCAGCTGTTGCTGCTCGGCATCCCCACCCGCGGCGTGGAACTGGCACGGGTGCTGGCCGCCCAGCTCGAAGCCAGCTGCGGTCATCCAGTGGATCAGGGCAGCCTTGATCCCACCTTCCACCGCGACGACCTGGCCCGGGTGGGCACCCGCATGGTGCAGGCCACCCAGCTGCCTGCAGCGCTCGAAGGCCGCCATGTGGTGCTGGTGGACGACGTGATCTTCACCGGACGGACGGTGCGCGCCGCTCTGGAGGCGTTGCACGCCTGGGGCCGGCCGGCGGTGGTGCGTTTGCTGGTGATGGTGGACCGGGGGCACCGGGAGCTGCCGATCCAGCCTGATTTCTGTGGTCGGGTGGTGCCCACCAGCCGCCAGGAGTCGATTCAGCTCTGGCTGGCGGGTGTGGATGGGCGCGATGGTGTGGTGCTGCTCAAGCCCTGAGGCAAGTCTCTTCAGGCCACCGGCTCGAGCTCGTCCGGGCGGAAATGGGCGCGATAGCGACCGAACGCCACCACCACCGGCAGGGTCGGGCTGATCGGACGACCTTTCCAGTCGTCAAGCACCTGGAACACCTCACCTTCCAGTCCCTGGAGGTCGAAGGGCTGACCGCGGTGCTCTGGATGGGTGTACACCACGACGCTCTGGCAGACCCTGACCTGTTCTCCCGGCTTCATGAAGGATGCGGTGGCGGACGGCGGCAATCCTGTCACGGCATCCCTTCAGCGTTGACAGGTGGTTTCGGGGCCGCTCTCCACCACCTTCCCGCCGAGTTGCCGGCAGGCCCGGGTGAAGGCCGACCAGTCGTCGACCCCCTGGGCGAGCAGACCCTTGATGGCCGCATCCAGTTCGGCCACGGGCACGGAGTTGGCTGCCGTAGCGCCATGGCTGTGATGCTCCTGCTCCTGGGTTTTCAGACCGGAGATGGCGGTTTCCACCTGCCTGCGCAGCACGGCTGACTGCGATTTCCACCAGGGATGATCGATCCGGTTGAGGGCTTCAAGCGCTTCCCACCAGCGTTTCTGCTCCACCAACTGGGTGGCCCTCTCCTGCTGAAAGCGGTTACGGCTCCAGAACTCCCTGAGGTTGTCACCGAGCGCGTCACCCGCGGGGTGGCGGTCTTCGCCCATCGGTTTGAGGAACACCATCGCCCCCTCCAGATCTCCGGCCTCGAAACGGGCCATCGCCTTGGTGCGCAGCTCTTCCTGCCAGGAGCGCAACCGGTCGCGGTCAGCGTGGATGCCTGCTTCGGAATTGGCCAGCAGCAGTTGCAGCTGAAGTGCCTCCTGCCAGCGCTGCCCCTGCCAGAGCCGCTCGGCGCGCGCACGGCGGCAGCGGCCTTGTTCGCGCGGTGCGCGCCCTGTCATCCAGCGGAGTGAAGCCAGCTGGTCGCTGTAGGCGAGGCAGGCCTCGTAGCGCCCCTCGCTGGCCGCCCGCTCGAGCCGGCCAGGCAGTTGGCCTTCCCACCAGCGTGCCGCACCGATCACAGCGGCCACCAGGCCGAGAGTGAGCGCCAACCAGAAACGCGGAAGCCTGTGGCGGCGGATGGCCAAGGCAAGGAACAGGCAATCCTCCCTTTCTATGAACACGACCCGCGGCTTTCAGCCTGGCGGGGTCAGCCGCGCTGTCGTCCACTGCCTACGCGTGGGCTGATTGATCACCGCGGGTGGGGCCAGCGGAAGCGCTTCGTCTCAGTGGAAGCGAGCGGTCTCAACGCACGGGGCCAAGCGGCTGAGGGGGTGAGCGCCGCGACGTGCTCAGGTCTTCGCTTTCCAGCACCAGCTGGCCCTGCCCATCGATCTGAAAGTGGAGCCGCAGGCAATCGCTGCCACGTTTTCCGGGAGTATCGAGGCTGATCGGCGCGGGTTGCTGCCCCCAGGGCTGCACCTCCGCCTCCCCTGCGGGCCGCCGCCGCAGCTGGGGCAGTCCATCGCGAAACACCACCTCGGAGCGTTCGTCGTCGCGGGGCTCCCCCAGCACCAGGTCGATCTGCTCCTGGCCGTCGTCGCTGCAGGCGAGCAGCAGCTCCAGCGGCTGGGTGGTGGGCCAGTTCTGCCCTTCGACAAACAGCGGATGCCAGCGATGGCTGCCGCTGCGCTGGTCCCAGCAGCGCAGGGATACGCCCCGGGCGAGCACGTCCTTGATCCGCACGCCCGGGGTGAGCGCCAGCGCCCCCAGGGCCACCGCCTCGATCGGCCGTTCGTCGCGCAGGGGCACACCGGGGCATCGCTCCTGCAGCCAGCGGCGCACGAGCGGAATCCGGCTGCTGCCCCCCACCGGCAGGATGGCCTCCACGTCCGCCAACGCCAGCCCCTCGGCCCTGGCAGCGGCGAGCACCCGCTCCAGCAGCTCCTCCAGCAGAGAGAGAAATCCCTGCTCCAGAAGAGTGGTTTCCAGTTCCTGGCGGCTCAGCTGCAGCAGGCGGCTGGTGCCCCCCGGCAGCATCGTCAGCACCGACGCCTCGGCGCTGTCGCTCAGCCGGCACTTGAGGGATTCCGCAGCTTCCAGCAAGGTGCCGGGTGGCGGGCCCTGGCCGTTTACCTGCGCCCAGAGCGCCGCGGCGATCCAGCGGTCGATGTCCCGGCCGCCGAGGGCCACGCCGGCCTTGCCCACGACCCTGGCGCAGCGCAGTTTCTGGCTGCTGTTTCTGAGGTCGCGGCCGGCGAAGCGCAGCAGCTGGGCCACCGGCGCGGCGCGCCCCTCGCCGCCTTCGAGCGCCACCAGCGAAAGATCGATCGTGCCGCCACCAAGATCCACCACCAGCACGCGGCTGCCGGGGGGCAGTCCGGCGCCGATGGCCGCAGCGGTGGGCTCATCCACCAGGGCCACCTCCTCAACAGCCAGGTCCTGGCTGACGGCGTGAAGCCATTCCCGATAGCCGCGGTAGCCGTCGATCGGCGCGGTGAGCACCAGACGGGTGGGGGCCAGCTGCGCTGGCAGGTGGCGCCAGAGCTGGCGCAGCAGCATCGCTCCGGCCTGCTCCGGGGACAGCACAGACGCAGCGGCGGCGCCACCGGCTCCTTCTTCGCGGCCGGCATCGGCGCAGCCGCCGATGCCGCGCTTGAAATCGCGGCAGAGCTCAGGGCCTTCACTGCCGGCGAGGCCGGCCTCGATCACCTGGCGGCCGATCAACGGCTGCTCCGCTGTGGCGCTGGCAAGCCACAGCAGGCTGGGGACCACGCAGGGGTCAGCGCAGCTGTAGGGGGGGATCTCCACGAGCTGGGGCGCGCCGCCCTCGGCGGACTGGAAGGCCACCACCGTGGTGGTGCTGCCCAGGTCAATCGCCAGGGTGCCAGGTGTCGCCATCGTGAGCGGGCGAAGGGCTCCGCGCAGCTTGGCGGATGGCCGCCGGCATCCGCTTGGCGGCTGACCCTTCCGCCCGAGCTGGCCTAAGGTCAGGGAAATCAACATGACCTATGTATTCCGGCGCCACGGTGAACCCGAAGGAACTGGCCCAGCGTGCCGAAAGCCTGATTCGTCAGTCGAGCAACCGCTACCTCACCACGGTGAAGATCGCCTTTCGGGCCAAGCAGCGCCGTTTCGATGATTTCGACGGGCTCCTGGAGGATTCGATGATCAAGCCAGTCCAGCGGGCCATCGTGGAGCTCTCCGATGAGCAGGATCAGCCCGATCTGCTGCCCGGCTGATCGATCCGCCGCTGGCAGCGCCGTTGTTTCTGGCTCAGGAGTGCCGGCTGGGGTCGTTGCCCCTGAGCTGGCAGAACCGGCTGATTCAGTGCTCTCAATTGCGGCCCCTGCAACCTGATGCACCCGGCAGGATTTGCCACTGAGGGGGAGGGATGGCGGCTGGCTCTTGAGGCTGGCCGCCATCCCTTTGGCGTGTTGATCGGCGGAGATGGCTGGGCGGCGGAGCTGAGCCTGGCCGAAGCGGCCGAACTGCGCCGGGGCCTGCTCGAGCTGATCGAGCAACACACCGCCATTGCCGGCCAGCTGATGGCAGAAGAGAGCCTGGAGCTGGAGCTGGAGCGTGGCCCTTGGTGGCTCGGCCTCTGTGGCGATCGCCGCTGTTGGGCGCTGCGCTTCGTGCTGGCGCCCAGCGATGGGCAGCGGGGCCTGGAAGGGAGCTGGACGCCTGCCGCCAGCGCCGCTCTGGCGCAGGCCTTGGCACCCCTGGTGCTGGAGCCGGCAGGGTGTGAGACAACGGAGGGATTGGGCGGCTGATCAGCACTGCTGATCAGCAACCTGTTCCCAGCCCAGCCCCCGGATCGCGGCGGGTTTTGCCCAGCTTTTCCACAGGCTGGACTGCCAGGACCGGCTGCCCTGGCAGTCACCTGTGGAGAACCGCCCCGCCGCAGGTTCTCCCCTTGACACGCGGCGTCGATCGCTTCAAGGGCAACCCTTAACGCGCTCGTTACCACCCCGGAGCGCAGCTGGGCCCGCAATCTCACGCTGGGATGGGCAATGTCAGCCCCTCTGCCCTCGATTTGACGCCATCGGAAGCTTGTGGGGAACTGGGTGACGACCACCCTCCTGCCGCGCCTCGATGGATCCTGCCTCCGTTGTCGACAGCTACCCGCGTTGCCCGTCCCGCGTCCGTCCGCCTAACGCTGCCGAGGGCAGCGATGGTGCCGCCGGGGTGGTGAGCATCAGGGCAGAGGTGCCGGAGGCCTTGCTGGGCTCGATGCGCACCTTCATCGATGCTCATCCCAACTGGGACCAGTACCGCCTGTTCCAGGCCGCTCTGGCGGGCTTCCTGGTGCAGAACGGGGTCAACAGCCGCGCCGTGACCCGTTGCTACGTCGGCAACATGTTCAACTGGAACGCCTCAGAGGACGGCTGCTTCAGCGCTCGCTGAGCGTCCGCGTGATCCCGCCCTGCACGAAGCCTTGGCCGAACAGGTCGCTGTAGCCGGCCATGAGGGTGCCGACCATCACCGGCCAACCGATCAGCAGCCCCACCGCCAGCAGCACCGCCAGAGCGGCGAAGGGGGTGGGCACCAGCAGCACCATCACCACCTGGAGGCCATGGAGGGCCAGCGTCAGCAAATACAGCGGCGCCCAGCGGCGTGTCTTCCTCGACCAGCCGCGCTGAAAGGCCCGTACCGGCCCCAGCCCTTCCACCACCAGCAATGGCAGCTGAAACACCTGGCTGGCATTGAGGATCAGCAGGGCGGCGCCCCCCAGCACCAGCGCCAGCATGCCCAGGACTGGAGTGAGCAGACTCAGCACCCCTGCCACCAGCCCGCAGGTGATCAGCGCCAGCGCGTTGACCAGCAGCATCAGCACCGCCATGCCCAGGAGGCGTAGCACGGCCGCACCTTCCCAGCGAGCCAGCTCGGCGAAGCTTGGTTGCCCTGCCGCCAGGGCGATCCGGTTGCCGCGGAGGAGCCCCACGTTCAGCCAGATGTTGCTGGCCCCCCCAGCGGCCAGCCCGGCCAAAGCCAGGAAAAGATAACCCGCCGGCCCGCCCTGCTGGAGCCCGTCACTGCCACGGTTCTGCGCCAGCTGGCCGATCAGGTTGAGCACCCCGCCCAGCAAGGTGAAACCCATGAACCGCAACGGCGCCCGCCCAAAGGCGCGCCAGCCCCGCCGTAGGCAGGAACCGATCGCCAGCGGGGCCATGGACCCGCCGGCGGTTGTCATGGGGCCTGCAGCAGCAACGCCATCAGGCGCGCTGCGATGGCATCGGCAACGGGCAGAATCGAAAGCCGGTTGCCGCGCCGCACCACCATCAGCTCTTCGGGCGTGAACGATTCCCGCAGGGCATCCAGGCTCAGCAGCTGATCGAAGGTGCGGCGATAAGCCAGCCGTACGCAATCCCAACGCGGCGCCTCGGGCTTCGAGGCAGGGTCGAAATAGGAGGACGTTGGATCGAACTGGGTGGGATCGGTGAGCCCGGTGGCGACCACCTCCATCAGGCCGATGATCCCGGGGGGCTTGGTATTCGAGTGATAGAAGAAGGCCTGATCGCCCACCTGCATGCTGCGCATGTAATTGCGCGCCTGGTAATTGCGAATCCCATCCCAGAGGGTGGTGCCCTCGCTGGCGAGATGCTCGATTCCGTAGACGTCCGGCTCGCTCTTCATCAGCCAGAAGGCCATCGCAGCGCCGGCTCCTTGCTCAGCTGAACAGGAGCTCACTCTATGGCGGCAGGTGTGGCATTCAGCGCGGAGACAAGCGCGCGGAAGTGGTCGCCACGGGCTTCAAAACTGCTGTACTGGTCAAAGCTGGCGCAGGCCGGTGATAACAGCACGGTCGGTGATTCGGAGGCCGTGGCCAGGGCGTTGGCCTCCTGCACCGCGGCTCCGAGATCTTCAACATTGCGCACCTCGCCGCTGAAGCCGCTGTTGCGCAGCAGCCCGGCGAAGTGGTCGCGGGCGGCGCCATATACCACTACCGCCGCCGCCTGCCGTTGCAGCGCCGCGAGCCAGGCGGAGGCATCGCCCTGTTTCGCCTGCCCGCCCGCCAGCACCACCATCGGCCCCGGCAGGGCCTTGAGTGCCACCTCGGCGGCGTCGTAATTGGTGGCTTTGCTGTCGTTGTACCAGGTGATCCCGGCGCGGTCGCAGATCCGCTCAAGGCGGTGCGGAACCCCGGGGAAGCTGCGAAAGGCAGCGGCCATCACGGCAGCATTCAGGCCGAGCTTGAGCCCCACGGCGGCGGCCAGCACCAGGTTCTGTCGGTTGTGCTGCCCTGGCAGGGCCAGGCTGGCGGCGTCGAACAGCTCGCCTTCGCGGCTGAAGAGCCTGCCGTTTTCGATCCAGATCAGCGGATCGATCCCGGCGGGAAGATCGGCGCGGGGGCCGGCCGATACCCAGTCGGCCCGGTCCCAGCTGGGGGCCTGGGCCCTGAGATCGGCGTCATCGGCGTTGAGCAGCCGCACGGTGGCGTTCTCCAGCAGCCGCCGCTTGATCGCGCGGTAGTTGCCGAGCGTGCCGTGCCGCTCCAGGTGGTCCGGGGTGAGGGTGGTCCACAGGCCGAAGGCGGGGGCCAGCTCGGGGGAGGCCTCGATCTGGTAGCTGCTCAGCTCCATCACCACCCAGTCAGGGTTGGTCTCGCCCCGCAGGCGGCGCTCGAGCAGCAGCTCGGCTGCTGAGGTGCCCATGTTGCCGGCCATCGGCGCATCGAGGCCGGCGGTCTGAAGCAGATGGCTGACCAGATGGGTGACGGTGGTCTTGCCGTTGGTGCCGGTGATCCCGATCCAGGGAATGCCGCGACTGGCGGCCCAGGCCACCGACGGTTCGCCGCAGAGCCGCACGCCCCGGTTACGTAGTTCCACCAGGGTGGGGTGGTCCCAGCGGACGCCCGGACTGACCACCACCGTGGCCGGCAGCCGCTCAAGAGCCTCGAACAGCTCGATCGAGAGGGGGCTGTCGAGCTGCACCTCAATGCCGCCGGCCTGCAGATCGTTGGCCAGGAGATGCTGCGCCGGCGTGCCGGAGCTTTCCAGCACCAGCACCTGGCTGCCAAGTGTCTGCAGCAGGCGTGCCGCCCCGGCGCCGGATCGACCCAGGCCGATCACCACGGTGAAGGCACCGAAGGGCGGTGAAACTTCCCGCAGCGGCAGCGGTTGGGTCAACGGGAGAACGTAAAGGAGTGGGCGATACTGGAATCGAACCAGTGACTCCTACCGTGTCAAGGTAGTGCTCTACCTCTGAGCTAATCGCCCGGGTCGGGAGTCATGAAGACGACACCCGGAGCCGAAACTTAGCAGCCGGCCTCTCCCCCCTCACCGCAGCCAGGCGCATCAGCTGCGCAGCAGGGCCAGCCGCCAGCGGTCGCGCTTGGTGAGCTCCACCTCCAGCACGGTGAGCTCTCCCCGGTTCTCCAGCCGCACCCGATCGCCGGCCCTGAGCTCCCTGCTGGGGCTGCGCACGTCGTCCCAGTTGACGCGGACCGCCCCGTTGCGGATCTGCTCGGCCATGCGGCTGCGCGGGATGCCGAAACCGGCCGAGCCCACCGCATCGAGCCGCAGCGAAGCCTCCACGGTGGAAAAGCGACGGGGCTGGGGCCGGGCCGGAGGCTGGAGGCGCTCCAGGGACGTGGTCTCCAGCTGCACCTCCACGCTGCGCACCAGGGCGGTGCCCCCATCAAAACGCCCGGCCAGTTCTGGGGTGACCACCAGCTGGGCGCCGCGGTCGCCGCGCAGCCAAAGATCCCCCAGCTCCGCCTCCTGCGCTCCCGCCTGCAGCAGCCCGCGGCGGAAATCGCCGGCGCTGGCGGAATCGAACAGGAAGTTGCCACTCAGCGTCAGTCCGATCAGCGGCAGGGCGGTGTCCGTCGCCTGGCTGGTGCCTGGTGGCGGGGCGTCCAGCTCGGCGCGCGTCAGTTGCAGCCGGCAGCGCTCGGCGCCGGGGTGCCCCCCTTCGGCGTGAAGGGTGAGCTCGCTGAGGCTGCCGAGGCGCGCCGCGGCCTCCTCACGCAGGAGTGGCGTCACGAAGGAGCTCCACACCGGCTGCCAGGTGCGCAGGGCCTCTTCCGCGTGATCAATCAGCTCTGCCAGCCGTTCGGGGGCGTGGCTGCCCTGCAGCAGCTCGCCGCGCGGGAGGGTGACGGCGCTCAACGCTCCGCCAGGCGCACCACCGCCTTGGGCCGGGTTTCCTGAATCAGGGTCCAGGGAATCTCCTGGCCTGGGGCGCTCTCCACCAGCAGCAGCCAGTTGCCCTCCTCGAGGCGGTTGCGCAGGCTGCGGATGCGGTCGTCGGGATCGGAGGTGACGCTGGCGGCGGCGGCGAAGCTTCCCATCCAGCCCGAGCCCATGCCCAGCAGGCCGCCGATCAGCGGCTCGCCGTAAGGACCGGCGAAGGCGAAGGTCTGCAGATCGGTCATGAAGGTGAAGGTGAGGCCGGCGAAGAACCCGAACGGCATCAGCCAGCGCACCATCCCCCGTTGACGGCGTTGGCGGGCCAGCCCCGGGTTGAGCAGCTCCACGCTGTCGATCGAGGTTTCCCCCTCACCGATGGTCAGCAGGGTGGCTGGCGCCGGACGGACCCCATCCAGCTTGTCCTTCAGGCGTTGCAGGCTCTTGCGATCCGCCAGCACCACCACCACGCACAATCCCAAGGCCCGGTGTCCCAAAGCACGATTCTCTTTGCTGAGCGCAGGAGCTGTGGCGGCGGATCACTACACTTCACCCCCTGCGGTGTCTGGCGCGTTCCGGACCGCTCCTTCCCCAACGTCGCGGGTCATGACAAAGGTTCTGGTTTCCGATCCCATCGATCAGACGGGCATCGACATCCTCTCCCAGGTGGCCCAGGTGGATGTGCGCACCGGCCTACCGCCCGACCAGTTACTCAGCATCATCGGCGACTACGACGCTCTGATGATCCGCTCAGGCACTCAGGTGACCGCCGAGCTGATCGCAGCAGCTCCACGCCTCCGCATCATCGGTCGTGCCGGTGTCGGTGTCGACAACGTGGATGTGCCCGCCGCGACCCGGCAGGGGGTGCTGGTGGTGAACTCGCCCGAAGGCAACACGATCGCCGCCGCAGAACATGCGCTCGCCATGATGCTGTCGCTCTCGCGGCACGTGCCCCAGGCCCACGCCAGCACCATGGCCGGTGGCTGGGACCGCAAGAAATACGTTGGCAACGAGCTCTACAAGAAGAAGCTCGGCGTGGTGGGCCTTGGCAAGATCGGCTCCCATGTGGCCCGGGTGGCCAAGGCGCTCGGCATGGAGGTGCTCGCGTACGACCCGTTCATCTCCACCGAGCGGGCCCAGATGCTCCAGGTGCGGCTGATGGCGGTCGCGCCCCTGTTCGCCGAAGCCGATTACATCAGCCTGCACCTGCCCCGCACCCCGGACACGGAGAATCTGGTCAACGCCGAACTGCTGGGTTCGATGAAACCCACCGCCCGGCTGGTGAACTGTGCCCGTGGCGGCATCGTGGATGAGGCCGCCCTGGCAGCTGCGCTGGAAGCCGGCACCATCGCCGGGGCGGCGCTGGATGTGTACGCGAACGAGCCGCTGAAGCCCGATTCGCCGCTGCTGGCCGTGCGCGATCGCCTGATCCTCACGCCCCACCTGGGCGCCTCCACCGAAGAGGCCCAGGAAAATGTGGCGATCGATGTGGCCGAGCAGATCCGCGATGTGCTGCTGGGCCTGCCGGCCCGCAGCGCCGTGAACATCCCCGGCATGACCCCGGAGGTGATGGAGCGACTCAAGCCCCACCTGCAGCTGGCCGAAACCCTGGGCCTGCTGCTCAGTCAGATGGCCGGGGGCTCGGTGCAGGAGCTGGAGGTGCGGCTGCAGGGCGAATTCGCCAACCACCCCTCCCAGCCGCTGGTGGTGGCCGCGCTCAAGGGGCTGCTCTCCAGCGCCCTCGGCGACCGCATCAACTACGTGAACGCCTCCCTCGAGGCGAAGGGGCGTGGCCTGCACGTGCTGGAAGTGAAAGACGACTCCAGCCGTGATTTCGCCGGTGGTTCGCTGCAGCTCACCTCGCGCGGTTCCCAGGGCAGCCACACCGTCACCGGGGCGGTGTTCGCCGATGGCGACCTGCGCATCACCACGATCGATGAGTTCCCGGTGAACGTGGCCCCCAGCCGCCACATGCTGTTCACCCGCCACCGGGACATGCCCGGCATCATCGGCCACCTCGGCTCCCTGCTCGGCGAGCACAACGTGAACATCGCCTCGATGCAGGTGGGCCGTCGGATCGTGCGCGGCGATGCGGTGATGGTGCTCAGCCTCGACGACCCCATTCCGCCAAGCCTGCTCGCCTCGATCGGCAAGATCAACGGCATCCAGGAGGCGCACCCGGTCACGCTGTGACCGGCGACCCGGCGGCCCCACGGCTGAGCGACCACCGCTGGTGGCGCCTGGAGATGGCGGCTCCGCCGGAGCTGGAGGAGTCGCTGCTGTGGAAGCTGCAGAGTCTGGGGATCTCCCGGGTGGCCGTGCGCCATCACCCCAGCACCCCCGACCAGCACCAGCTCGTGGCCTGGCTGCCGGCGATCGACTGGCCCGAGTGCGAACGCGCCCGGCTAGCTGAGGCCCTGGCCCCACTGGCGGCCACCTTCGATCTACCCCTGCCCCCGCTGGCCTGGGCCCTGCAGGACGACGAGGACTGGAGTCTCAGCTGGAAGCAGCACTGGCAAGCCGATCCGGTGGGGGAGCGGCTGCTGATCCTGCCCGCCTGGCTGGAGGTGCCCGACGACCAGACCCACCGCCTGGTGATCCGCATCGATCCCGGCAGTGCGTTCGGCACCGGCAGCCACCCCACCACCCGGCTCTGCCTGGAGGCGCTCGATCAGCTGGCGCAGCAGACCGGCGGCGCTCTGACGGGCCGGCGGGTGGCCGATCTCGGCTGCGGCAGCGGCATCCTCGGCTTCGGCGCCCTGCGCCTGGGCGCCGCCTCCCTGGCCGCCACCGACAACGATCCGCTGGCGGTGAGAGCCACCCGGGAGAACGGTCGTCTGAACGGCTTCAGCGAAGGGCCTGATGCGCTGCTGCAGGTGGCGCTGGGCTCGGTGGAGGGCCTGGCCGAGCTGCTGGCGGGGCAACCGGCCGACATTCTGCTCTGCAACATCCTGGCGCCGGTGATCGCGGAGCTGGCCGCGGGGTTCAAGGCGGTGCTGGCGCCCACTGGCGTGGGGTTCCTGAGCGGCCTGCTGGTGGATCAGGCGCCGGCGCTGGAGCGCACCCTTTCCTCCCTGGGCTGGTCGGCCGAGCTGATCGCCGACGAGGGCGGCTGGGGGGTGATAAGGATCCAGCAACAGCCTCCTGTCATATAAATCACGCTTATCCGTGCTCACCCTTTGATTGCGCTTCCGGGGCTCCCACCCCAAGACCGCCGCCATCGCCCCTGTCCGATGTAGGAAGGTGCGGTCCTACAGGCCCGGATCCTCCAGGAGCCTGTGAGCCCCAAATTTCCCTTCCATGGCTTCCTACAAGGTCACCCTCATCAACGAGAGCGAGGGCCTCAACAAGACCATCGAGGTTCCCGATGATCAGTACATCCTCGATGCTGCTGAAGAGCAGGGCATTGACCTCCCCTATTCCTGCCGCGCTGGCGCCTGCTCCACCTGCGCCGGCAAGCTGACCTCCGGCACCGTTGACCAGTCGGACCAGAGCTTCCTCGACGACGACCAGATCGAAGCTGGCTTCGTGCTCACCTGCGTGGCCTACCCCACCTCCGACGTCACCATCACCACCCACGCCGAAGAAGAGCTCTATTGAGCCGACGGGCCTTACCCGCCGCCAGCCCGGCGCACTGTCGGGCGCTCTCCACATCCAACAGGCGGAACTGATCGCTATCCGGCGCCCCGCTTGTTTCCTTTCTCCTTCTCTGCCACCCTTCGGGGTGGCTTTTTGATGGCCGTGCAGGTCGACAATCTCCAGGACCACGGCAGCGAACATTGCAGCCCCGGGGGCCAGTACAGCTACCGCGTGATCGGAGCGTGCTGCCGCCTGTTCGACCGGGAAGAGTTGCCGTGGCCCTGCTGCCGCCTGGCCTGGCGCAGCAAGGAACCCAGCTGGCGTCGCATTGGCCGCCGCTTTGTGGCCGATCTGGCCTCGCGGCGCTGCCCCTCCTATGCGGTGGAGGTGCTGGAGCCGGGCTCCCGCCCCACCCGCACCGTGATCACGCTGTTTCCGCTGCGCCTCTCGCCGGCGCTCCAGGAGTGGTGGTACAGCAAGCAGCCCGCCTCGCTCGATCCCGCCTGCCAGCGACCACCTGCCGCCTCGGCCGGTAGTGCGGATCCCAACGACCCTGCAGCCTCGCCCCCCGTCTCCCTCTCAGGCCTCTGAGATGAGCCGCGGGAGCAGCGGCGCATGAACTGCCTGCAGTAGTGCTGCACCGCTGCCAAAAAAAAGCCCCCTGGGCAAGGGGGCGGTGGCGTTGATTGGCGGGTAGAGCCTGCCGGTGGGCGAGGCTCAGACGTGCGCCTGGCACGGATAGAGGCCTGGATCAGAAGTAAACCTTGCCACCACCCCACTGGGTGCCGCTCACCTTGGGGGCCACCAGGATGTAGCCGGCGATCAGGCGGAGGTCGTCGTCGCTGAGATCGCGCATTTTGACGAACACATCGCTGCTGCGCATGCTCGGGTGGACGTCGGCGATGCTGTATTCACCGTCGTAAGAGGTGGGGTCCTTGATGTAGTCAACGAGGGAGTCGACCGAGTTGCGCGGCGGGGTGGCCAGGGCCAGGGTTTCCGGGTCGAGGCCCACGTTGTAGTTCGTCTTGGTGACACCGCCGGCGTGACAGGTGCCGCAGCTGTCGTTGAACAGCTTGCGACCACTCTTGATCTCCGATTCGCTGAAGGTGACCAGGCCACCATCCGGTGTGCCGCTGACCGTGAGCGTTTCTGCATCCCATTGGGCGGCCTGCAGAGGAGCCACCCAGACTCCGAAGGTCAGCAGCAATCCCAGCGGCAGCACCAGCAGAAGGCGGGCGATCGACCGGAGGGCGGCGGGAAGGGAAAGGGCCATGGAGGGAGCTGGCGAATTGGCGGTGGACACCGCACCTGAGACCTTGTATCACGGGCGAAGGGCACTCCGGGGCGGGATCAAGAACTGTTGCAGGCACAAGCGGCCCGGCCAACCCGCGGCCTGTGCCTCAACCCTCGTCGGGGTTGACCTCAAGGGTGAGGAAATCCTTGGCCACCAACGTGTTCGGGAAGATCGCCCTTGCCTCGTCGAGCAGATCATCGGGGGTGACCGTGTTGCCCTGCACGTAACGGGGGCTCAGGTGGGTGAGCGCCAGGGTTTTCACCCCGGCGAGGGCCGCCGTCTGGGCCGCCATGGTGCTGGTGGAGTGCTGCCGTTGGAACGCCATCTCCGCTTCCCCGTGAGCAAAGGTGGATTCGTGCACGAGCAGATCGGCGCCGCGCGCCAGCTCCACCGCCGCTTCGCAGAACACGGTGTCGGTGCAGTACACGAAGGTGCTCCCGGGCCGCGCCGGGCCGCACAGCCGCTCTCCATGGATGATCCGCCCGTCCTCGAGCGTGACGCTCCGACCCGCCTTGAGCTCGGCGTAGATGGGGCCGGGCGGGATGCCCAGCGCGCGGGCCTGCTGCACATCGAAGCGCCCGGGGCGGGGCTTCTGCTCCACCCGGTAGCCGTAGGCGGGGATGCGATGGGTGAGCGGGGCACAGCGCACGATCAGATCGTCATCGTCGAGCAGCACCGTGCCGGCAGTGGCGGCCTCGCGTACCCGATGGCTGGCCAGGGGATAGCCGATGCGCGTCGATGAGGTTCGCAGCACGCCTTCGAGGTAATCGCGCAGGGGGTCGGGGCCGTAGAGATCGATGCCCTGGCAGCTGCCAGCCATGCCCAGGCTGGCGAGCAGACCCGGCAACCCGAAGATGTGGTCGCCGTGCATGTGGGTGATGAAGATGCGCCGCAGCTGCGACACCCGCAGGTCACTGCGGAGGAATTGATGCTGGGTACCTTCGCCGCAGTCGAACAGCCACAGCTCGGCGCGTTGCGGCAGCCGCAGCGCCACGGCCGACACGTTGCGGACCCGGGTGGGAACGCCCGAACTCGTTCCGAGGAAAGTGACCTGCAAGCCAGTTGCGCTTTGCCGCATGCTGCCACGTCGATCACTGGCCGGCGGAGGGCTGGCGCGGTGCCCGGATCGTCGTGACAATGACCCCCTTGTGAGCTCCGCTGCTGGTCGCCATGGCTGGGATGTTCGCCCGCTCGGCGCTGCCGAAGGCCTTCCATCGGTCCGCTGCACCTTCACTGGCGCCACGCCTTGGCCTTGCCGGCCTGGCAATGCCGCTGGCCTGGGCGATGCTGCCCGGCCTGCCAGCGGCCCATGCCCAGCAGCCGGCCATCCGGCCGGTGCCCCAGACGGCCAGCGCCAGTCCCGATCCGAGCCTGCGGGTGCTGCTGCTGGAGACGGCGGAGGTACGGGTGGGCGGCGCCAGCGGCCTGCGCCTGCTTGATGCCAGCGGCCGAGAACGGCTGCGCCTCCCCGAAGGCGGTGCCATTGCCCTGCGCCCTGCCGGCAGCGGCGTGCGGGTGGAGGTGGTGGCGCCCCGGGGGCTGGGCACGGCGCCTGCATCGCTGAGCCTGGCGGAGCTGTGGATCGATGCCGGCCAGTCCCCCGGTGGCGACGCCGTGCTGCAGCTGAAGAACCGCGCCTACCGGGGACGGCTGGTGGTGCGCCCGGCCGCCTCCGCGTTGCGAGTGGTCAATGTGGTCGCCCTCGAGACCTACCTTCCCAGCGTGGTGGGAAGCGAGATGCCCGCCAGCTGGCCCCTGGAGGCCCTGCGGGCCCAGGCCGTGGCGGCGCGCACCTACGCCCTCCGCCAGCGCCGCCCCGACCAGCCCTTCGACCTCAAGGCCACCGTCAGCAGCCAGGTCTACAAAGGGGTGGAGGCGGAGACCGCGTCCACCAGGGAGGCGGTGCGCGGCACCCGCGGATTGGTGCTGACCCACCAGGACGCCCTGATCAATGCGGTGTTCCACAGCAGTGCCGGTGGCACCACCGAAAACAGCGGCGATCTGTGGCAGCGCCAGATGCCCTATCTGGTGAGCGTCGCCGACTTCGATGAGGCCTCACCGGTGAGCCGCTGGCGCCAGGAACTGCCGCCGCCGCTGCTGGCCCGCGCCTTCGCCGAACTGGGCGGGGTGCAGCGCATCGACATCCTCTCCACCACCGCCAGTGGCAGGGTGCGGCAGGCCCGCGTGGTGGGCCCCAGTGGCCAGCTTCTGGTGAGTGGGGCGGAGCTGCGCAGCCGGCTGGGCCTAAAGAGCACGCTGGTGCGTTTCGAGGCAGCCCCCTTCAGCTTCACTGAGCCTCAGGTGCCGCCTTCCACCTGGTTGTCGGCCACGGGCGTGCTGCTCTCGCTGCCTGCGCCGCCGCCGCTGCTACCTCCCCGCACCCCCACACTGGTGGCAGTGGGACGGGGCTTCGGCCACGGGGTGGGCATGAGCCAGTGGGGGGCCCTGGCTATGGCCCAGCGAGGCAGCAGCTTCCAGGAGATTCTCCGCCACTACTACCGCGGCGCCCAACTGCGTCCGTACGGTGACATCGCCACACCACGTCTGGCGGCGGATGCGGGCTCTGCATCAGGCTCCTCACCATGGAGTCCCCGCCACGCGGCCCTGCGTTCCGCTCGCCTCTGAGCGCACCGGCCCTACCCTCTCTTTTCCCTGAATCCATCGCTCCGATCCCCGGTTGGCACCACCGGCTGGAGGTGTTTCCGGATGGGGAGCAACTGAGCGAGGCGGTGGCAGAGGCCCTGTTCGACCAGTTGCTGCGCCCTCAGGCCCTGCCGCTGGGGCTGGCCACGGGACGCACGATGGTGGCGGTGTACGGCGCCCTGCGGCAGCGCATCGCGGCGCTGCCGCCTGCGGAGCGGGCCCGCCTGCTGGCCGGATGGCGCAGCTTCAACCTCGATGCCTACGTGGGCCTGCCCCGGCACGATCCCCGCAGCTTCGCTGCTGAGATGGAGGCCCGGCTGATCGCACCGCTTGGTCTCGCTCCGGAGCAGGTGGCCCTGCCTGATGGCCTGGCCGCCGACGCTCAGGCCGAAGCCGTCCGCTACAGCACCGCGCTGGAGGAGGCCGGCGGCATCGGCCTCCAGCTGCTGGGGCTCGGCAACAACGGCCATGTGGGCTTCAACGAACCCCCCTGTGAGGCCAGCCAGCGCTGTCATGTGGTGGAGCTCGATGCCGCCACCCGCGCCCAGAACGCCCCGGCGTTCGGCGGTGATCCAGAGGCCGTGCCGCGGTGGGCGATCACGCTCGGTCTGGCGGAGATCCTGGCGGCGCAGCGGATCCTGCTGGTGGTGAGCGGCTCTTCCAAAGGGCCGATCCTGAGACGGCTACTGCAGGAGCCCCCCAACGCCCAGCTGCCGGCCAGCTGGCTGCAGCAGCACCCGCGGCTCCGGCTGATGGTCGACCGGGCTGCGCTCACTGGCTGAAGCCAGCACCTGCCGGCTCACCTCCCCGCCAGCGACGGCAGGCCAGCCATCACGCCAGGAACGCTTCGATCAGGGCCTCGTCGGCCTCCAGGTTGGCGGTCACGCTGCGGACGTCATCGAGGTCGTCGAGGGCATCGAGCATGCGCAGGCAGTGGCGCAGCGCCTCGGACTCCTCCAGGCGGCAGGTGGTGGATGGGATCCAGCGGTGCTCCCAGCCCTGCACGCTCCAGCCCTGGTGCCGCAGGGCATCCTGCAGGCCCTCCAGGTCGGCATAACTGCACACCACTTCCGCGGAGGCGTCGCCAGCTCCAGCTCCACCACGACCTCCCCCCCCAGCAGGTTCGCCCTTGCCGGCTGCCGTCCCCCCTGCCGCTGGCTCGAACGTGTAGGTGAGCGCGGCGGGACCGCCTGCCATCTCCAAGGCCAGCAGGCTCTCCAGCAGGGCGTTCTCCTCAAGGTGGGGCTGCGCGATCCGCACCACGCCGCGGTGCTCGAACAGGTACCCCACACAGCCCACATCGCCCAGGTTGCCCCCGTGCTTGCTGAAGGCCAGGCGCAGGTCCGCCGCCGTGCGGTTGCGGTTGTCGGTGAGCGCCTCCACCAGCACGGCCACCCCGCCGGGGCCATAGCCCTCGTAGCGGACCTCCTGAAACTGATCGCCGTCACCGCTGCCCTGGCCAGCTCCCTTGGCGATTGCCCGCTCGATGTTGGTGTTGGGCAGCCCGGCGGCTCTGGCCTTCTCCAGGGCCGTCCGCAGCTGGAAGTTGCCGGCCGGATCGGCCCCGGCGCGGGCGGCCACGCTGATTTCCCGAGCCAGACGGGTGAACACCACCCCGCGTTTGGCATCGACCACCGCCTTCTGGCGTTTGATCTGGCTCCATTTGCTGTGGCCGGCCATGGCTGGGTGCTGGGTGCAGGATCGGGAGGGAAGCGCCGACGCGGCGGCCTTAGCCGGCCGCGTCGAACACCAGCCGCGGTTGCAGGCGACCGCCCGGGGCGGTGCGGGCCATGCCGGCCAGGTGGCCCTGCGGATCGAGGATCACCACGGGCTGGTCGAGCACGCTGGGATCGAAACCGGGCCGATCGGGGCTGGATACGGCGCTGGCGCAGAGGCTGCGGCCGCAGCGCCAGCCTGCCAGATCCGCCGCATCCAGCTGTCGCGAGGGCAGGTGCCTGAGCGGCTGGAGTGGATTGTCGAGAGCCGGCAGGGGCGCCCCGCTCTCGAGCGCCTCCAGGCTGACGCTGCCACTCAGAGAGAAGCCGAGCGCTTCGGTGCGACGCAGGCTGGCCAGGGTGCCACCGCAACCCAGGGCGTTCCCCAGGTCCCTCGCCAGGGAGCGGATGTAGGTGCCAGCGGAACAGCGCACCGCCAGCTCCAGCTGCTGGCTGGCGGGCTCCCAGCTCAGCAGCTCAAGCGCATCGATCTGCACCGGCCGCGCCGCCAGCTCCATCGTTTCGCCCCGCCGCGCCCGCACATACGCCCGCTCCCCATCCACGTGCACCGCCGACACCTGGGGCGGTTGCTGCAGGATCGAACCGCGGAAGCGCTCCAGGCAGGCGTCCAGGTCGTCGTGGCTGAGGGCGGGCACCGGACGGCGCTCCAGCAACTCACCGCTGAGGTCGTCGCTGCTGGTGCGCCAGCCGAGCTGGATCACGCCGCGGTAGGCCTTGCCACTCGGCAGGTAGGGCAGCAGGCGCGTGGCGGCGCCCAGTGCCAGCGGCAACACGCCGGTGACGGCAGGATCGAGGGTGCCGCCGTGGCCGACCCGCTTGAACCCGTAGCAGCGGCGCACCCTGGCCACGCAGGCGTGGGAGGTGAGACCTGCCGGCTTGTCGAGCACCAGGAAGCCGCAGGGCGAAGGGGAGGCGGTCACCGCGACATCGCTGCAGATGGCAAACGCCGGGAAAGGGAAGGCCGGCGGCGGTGCATCATCGCCGCCAGGGGGTGGCAGGAGCCAGGCGGGGCTTCAGGCTGGGGTACCTGTTCCCCCGGTACCGCGTCTGTGCCTGTGCAACACCGCCGTGATCTGGCCTTCCTGGTGCTGGCCGGCCTCTTCCTCGGCACCATGGGCATGCTCAACATCCTCGGCCTCACCCGCTTCCTGAGCCTGGGCTCGATCGGCGGCTGGCCGATCGTGGTGGCGGTGGGTGCACTGCCCTATCCGGTCACCTTCCTCTGCACCGATCTGATCAGCGAGATCTGGGGCGAGCAGAAGGCGGGACAGGTGGTGTGGGTGGGGCTGCTGCTCAACGGATGGATCGTGCTCATCCTCTGGCTTGGAGGGGTGCTACCTGGCCTGGCCGGCACCGACTCCAGCACCTTCTTCGAGATGCGGCGCCTGGCCTTCGGCGCCGTGGGGGCCTCCATGGTGGCGTACCTGGCGGCCCAGTTCACCGACGTGCGCCTTTTCCATTTCTGGAAGCGCTTCAGCGGCGGCAAGGCCCTCTGGCTGCGCAACAACGGCTCCACCCTGGTCAGCCAGCTGGTGGACACCACAGCGGTGGTGTTGATCAGCCACTACGCCGCCCATGTGCTGCCGATCCGCTCTGGTGAGCCGGTGCTGCCCCAGCTATGGGCGTTCATCCTCAGCGGCTACCTGTTCAAGTTTCTGGCCGCCCTGCTCGACACCCTGCCCTTCTACCTCCTGGTGGGCTGGCTGCGGCGCTGGCTTGAGGTGCCCGGCGACGGGGTGGAACTGGGCCATGAAGACCCCCGCCCAATCCCGCTGCCCCGGCCGGGGCGCTGAGCCAGCCGTGAGCGGCGGCCCCTTACCCTGACGGTCTGCCAAGGGGACCAGGAGTGTCCGAGTCAACCCAGACCATGACGGCCCCATCGGTGCTGCCCAGCCTCGATGTGGAGCGGTTCCTGCGGGACGGCTTCGGCCTGTTCGACCAGCTGGCGGCCTACGTGCAGCTGAGCCCAGGCGAACTGGAGCAGCGCCTGGCCCACAGCCGCAGCGACCTGGCCGCCCTGCACCCCGGCGCCACCGGCTTCGACCCGGAACGGGTGGAGGCCTTCTACGAGGAAACGGTGGGCCACGGCCACCTGCTCGAGCTTTCGGCCTGGCACCTGGGCAGCGGCGATTACATCGCCGACACTCTGCGCCTGCAGCAACATCTGGCCCGGGGCCAGGTGCTCGACTTCGGCGGCGGCATCGGCACCCATGCCCTGGCGGCGGCGGCCCTGCCCCAGGTGGAGCGGGTGTGGTTCGTGGACCTCAACCCCGACAACCGGGCGTTCGTGCGCCAGCGGGCGGAAGCCCTGGGCCTCGCCCATCGCCTCGGCTTCTGCCGCGATCTGAGCGATCCGGCCCTGCCGGCCACGTTCGACACCATCGTCTGCCTGGATGTGCTGGAGCACCTGAGCCATCCGGCCGATCAGCTGGAGGTGTTCGCCTCACGCATGTCGAAGGAGGCGGTGGCCCTGCTCAACTGGTATTTCTTCAAGGGCTTCGCTGGCGAGTATCCGTTCCACTTCGATGACCCGCAACTGGTGGAGCGTTTCTTCCGCAAACTCCAGAGCCGCTTCCTCGAGGTGTTCCACCCCTTCCTGATCACCACCAGGGCCTATCGCCTCGCCGATTGACCAGCCTGGTGACCGCCGCATGCGCGGAGGCGGAGGCGAAAGGCTGACCCCGGAGCGAAGCCAGACACCACAGCGGAGCCAGATCCTGTCGCACCCGGGTGTGCGCACGCACCAGGCTGGCACCCGCACCCAAACGAAAAGACCGGGAGGCTGGAGAAACAGCAAGTCCCGGTCTTGAGCTGCAGTCCTGTGGCTTTCAGGAAAGTTGGGCCGTTGGCGTTCAGCCCAGGGCCACGTGGATGCGCTTGCGGTTGCGGAGGCCGCGCTTGATGGTCTCGAAGTTCACGACGCCGTCGATGAGGGCAAAGAGGGTGTCGTCGGAGCCGCGGCCGACGTTGTTGCCAGGCAGCACGGAGGTGCCGCGCTGACGAATCAGGATCGAACCGGCGCTCACGGTTTCACCGCCATAGCGCTTGACACCCAGCCGTTTGGAATTGGAATCGCGGCCGTTGCGGGTGGAGCCTGTGCCTTTCTTGTGGGCCATGGGGTCGAGAAAACGAAGGGTGGGCGAAAGAAGGAGGAAGTGGAGCCGGGATCAGGCGAGCGCCTTGCCCGCCACGGTGATCGACTCGACCCGCACACGGGTGAGCTCCTGGCGGTGGCCGTTTTTGCGGCGGGTTTTCTTCTTGGGCCGCATTTTGTAGACGATGATCTTGGGGCCGCGGCGATGCTCAAGCACCTTGAGCTGAACGGTGACACCGCTCACATAAGGGTGGCCCAGTGTGGTGGCGCCGCTGGCGTCACGCACGAGCAGCACGTTCTCCAGGGTGACGCTCTCGTCGACCTCTGCCGCGATGCGGTCAAGGTCGTAGTAGCGGTTCGGCTGGAGCCAGAACTGCTGGCCTGAGGCCTCGGCGATCACATAGGTGCCGGCGCCCGGCGCTGGAGAGTCTGTGCTCGGCGCTGAGGCGCCGGTGGCGGGGGTGGTGCTCATGGGTGCGAAGGCGTGGACAGGCTGCCCGCTCCTGGCCAGCGACCCTGTTGGGGATCACCGGACGGCTCGGCATTCAGGCCTGGCGCACATCCTGAAGAATGGACAAGTGTCCATCCTCCACTCCCAGAGCCCCGCCCGTCAACCTTAAGGTCTCCCAAACGTGGTTCCACGCGCCGCATGTCCCAGCCGGCCTTCACGATCGCCTCGCTGATTCGCGATCCCGGCCTTGATGCTGCCTGCGGGCAGTGGCTGCAGGAGGGGCGCTACGACGTGGTGGCGCTCGGCCTGGCCCCTGACCCCTGCGCGTTGCTGGCCGAGAGCTGGGAGAACTTTGACGCGGTGCTGCTGGAACAGGGTGCCCTGCCTGAGGCACTCGATGGGTTACGCCATCAGGGTTTGCTGCTTCCCGCCGTGGTGGTGGGCCCGGTGAGTGGGCAGCTGGATTACCACGATGCCGAGGTGCATCTGCCCGCCGACCAACTGGAACAGCTCAGCTACAGCCTGGATGCGGCGATCTCCCGCTTCCTGCGACGTGGCAACGTGGAGGGGGCTCTACCGAGCGAGCCCGGCGGCGATGGCTCCTGGAGGCTGTCAAGCCGCCTGCAGGAGCGGCTTGGCTATCTGGGGGTTTTCTATAAGAGGGACCCTTCGCGGTTTCTCCGCAATCTGCCTCCCCTGGAGCAGAAGGAGTTGTTTCTCTCCCTGGAGCGCACGTACAGAGATCTGCTGGTGAGCTACTTCAAGGACGAGGCCGCAGCGAATCAGGCATTGGAAAGCTTCGTGAACACCGCATTTTTCAGTGATCTCTCCATCACCAAGACCGTGGCCATCCATGCAAATCTGATCGACGAATTCTGGAAGTTGCTCAAGCTCAAAGGACAGAAAGACGATTTTCTTCGTGATTACCGCCTGGCCCTCCTTGACGTGATGGCCCATCTCTGCGAGATGTACCGTCGATCCCTGCCCGTCAACGAGCCGGCCCCAGGGCCGCGCGCCGTCGCTGCCACCACGCTTCAGGACCTTCGATCCAACCAACCTTCTGAGGTGCACCCTTGAGCATTCGCAAGACCTACATCCTCAAGCTCTATGTGGCGGGGAACACTCCCAATTCCATGCGCGCCCTCAAGACCCTGCGCAACATTCTGGAGCAGGAGTTCAAGGGGGTGTATGCCCTGAAGGTGATTGATGTGCTCAAGAATCCCCAGCTGGCCGAAGACGACAAGATTCTGGCCACCCCCACGCTCGCCAAGATCCTCCCACCGCCGGTGCGACGCATCATCGGCGATCTCTCTGATCGGGAGCGGGTGCTGATCGGCCTTGATTTGCTTTACGACGAGCTCACCGAAAATGATCTCTTCAATCCTGAACCCCAGGCTGATGATGCCGGTGGCACGGGCCAGATTCTGTAGATCCTCCTAGTAATTTCCGGGCTTTGTTCAGCTGGGCCTTAGGTTGATGCAGGCACCAGACCAGCCATGACGGATTCTCCTTCCCATCCCCATTCGCAGATGCAGGTTCAGAAGCTTCCGACCGGGGTGGAAGGCCTTGATGACATCTGCCAGGGCGGCCTGCCGATTGGGCGTTCCACGCTGATCAGCGGCACATCCGGCACGGGCAAGACCGTTTTCTCGCTGCACTTTCTCTACAACGGCATTCATCATTTTGATGAGCCAGGCATCTTCGTTACCTTTGAGGAATCGCCCCGGGACATCATCCGCAATGCTTCCAGCTTTGGTTGGAATCTGCAGGAGCTGGTGGATCAAGGCAAGTTGTTCATCCTTGATGCTTCCCCGGACCCCGATGGCCAGGATGTGGCTGGAAGCTTCGATCTCTCGGGATTGATTGAGCGAATCAACTATGCGATCAGAAAATACAAGGCCCGGCGCGTGGCCATCGATTCAATCACGGCGGTTTTCCAGCAATATGATGCTGTGTCGGTGGTGCGTCGGGAGATTTTCCGCCTGATTGCCCGGCTCAAAGAAATCGGCGTCACCACGGTGATGACCACCGAACGCATCGATGAGTACGGCCCGATCGCCAGATATGGCGTCGAAGAGTTTGTCTCCGACAACGTGATCATTCTGCGCAATGTCCTGGATGTGGAGCGCCGCCGCCGCACGGTGGAGATCCTCAAGCTGAGGGGAACCACCCACATGAAAGGAGAGTTCCCCTTCACCATGGGGCCACAGGGTGTAGCGATTTTCCCGCTGGGCGCGATGCGCCTCACGCAGCGTTCTTCAAATGTGCGCCTGAGCTCGGGAGTACCGCGCCTCGATGAGATGTGTGGCGGTGGTTTCTTCAAGGATTCGATCATCCTCGCCACCGGTGCCACCGGCACTGGCAAGACACTGCTGGTGAGCAAGTTCATTGAAAACGCCTACAGAAACAAAGAACGGGCCATCCTCTTTGCCTACGAAGAGTCAAGGGCGCAATTGCTTCGCAATGCCACCAGCTGGGGCATTGACTTTGAGCAGATGGAGCAAGATGGCATGCTCAAGATCATCTGTGCTTATCCAGAATCCACCGGCCTGGAAGATCATCTCCAGATCATCAAAACCGAGATTGCCGAGTTCAAGCCCTCCAGAATGGCGATTGATTCGCTATCTGCCCTCTCCCGTGGGGTGAGCCACAACGCTTTCCGGCAGTTTGTGATCGGCGTGACGGGATACGCGAAACAGGAAGAGATTGCTGGCTTCTTCACCAACACCTCCGAAGAATTCATGGGGAGTCACTCCATCACGGATTCCCACATCTCCACGATCACCGATACGATTCTGCTGCTGCAGTATGTGGAGATCCGCGGTGAGATGGCCCGCGCGATCAACGTGTTCAAGATGCGTGGCTCCTGGCACGACAAGGGGATCCGTGAATTCGTGATCACAGGCAACGGCCCAGAAATACGCGATTCCTTCTCCAATTTCGAACGTATCATCAGCGGCGTGCCCCACCGTGTCACCTCCGATGAACGGGTGGAACTCTCCCGCATTGTGCGTGGTGTGGAGGATGACGCTTTCTGATCGGGATCTCCGTTCTGAGCCAGATCTCAGGCAGCGCTGGCAGCGGGTGGTGATGGCTGTGAGAACGCAGCACTGAATGTAGACGTGGCGGCGGCGGCGTTACTTCGCTCGCCTGCAATCGCCAGTTCATCGCTGTCGGCTTGCTCCAGGGGTAGATCGAACCAGAAGGTGGTGCCAACGCCCAGTTCGCTCACCATGTGGATGCGGCTACCGTGCTTTTCAATGATGCCTCTCACGATCGATAGCCCCAGACCCGTTCCCACTTCGGTGTGCACGGCATTCTCGACCCGGTAGAAGCGATCGAAGATCCGGGCCTGGTCTTCGCGGGAGATGCCGGCTCCCGTGTCGGCGATCTCCACCCGCAGCCGCGGCAGGGGTGAGGACAGACCACAGCTGAGGCTGTCTTTGTCATGGACGGGGATGGAGAGGTCGATGTGGCAGGAATCAGGCCACGGATAGGCGCGCAGCCTCAGGCAGCCACCCGGTTGGGTGAACTTGAGCCCATTGCCCACCAGGTTGTCGAAGACCTGAAGCAGGAGGTCCCAGTTGCCACGTACGCGGGGCAACTGGGCATCCACATCCATCGCCAGCGTCACCCCTTTCTCATCGGCATTGAGGCGGTAATTGCGCAGGGTCTGCTCGATCGCCGGGCGCAGTTCAATCGGCTCCAGCACCCAGGTACGGTCGGATTCCAGCCTCGACAGATCGAGAACATCGTTCACGAGGCGTGTGAGACGATCGGTTTCAGCGTTGGCGATGCCGAGGAACTCCTGGGTTTCCTCCTCACTCAGCTGGTCACGCATGTCGTGGAGGGTTTCCACATAGCTCTTGATGTTGAACAGCGGCGTGCGCAATTCATGCGACACATTGCTGATGAAGCGGCTCTGGGCGGCGTTCAGTTCCACTTCCCGGGTGAGGTCCTGGATCGTCATGGCAATCCCCTTCAGGCTTTCGCCGCTGGCATCACGCACGCTCTGCAGCACGATGCGCAGGGTGCGGGGCGGCTCGCCGAACGTGCAGCGCACATCGCAGCTGTCCCGCTCACCGGCCAGCAAGCCATCAAGCGGGGCTTGCAGTTCCATCGCCAGCAGATCTGGCAATTCGCTGCAGAGATCACTGCCTTCCAGGTTGCGGCCTTCCCAGCGGAACAGGCGGCGGGCCGTGGGATTCACCAGCACGATCTGACCATCGCCATCGAGCAGGGCAGCGCCGTCGGCCATGCTGGCGATCAGGGTCTGCTGTTTCACCTGGGCGGCGGTGAGTTCCTCGATGTTGGCGGCGTCGTACACCTCCAGCTGGGAGGCCATGTCGTTGAAACCATTCAGCAGTTCCCCCAGCTCGCCGCCCACGGGCAGGGCGATGCGGGCCTGGAAATCACCGCCGGCGATCGCCCGCACGCCACGCAGCAATTCCTTCACCGGGCGGGTGATCGTGAGCGCGTTGAACACTGCCCCGAGGATCACCAGCACCCAGATCGAGATGAACACCGCCACAGTGACTTCCCGCGTCAATGCCGCACTGGCCAGCACCGCTTCATTGGGATTGATACCAAGCGCGAGCACGCCGAGGTAGCGCCCTTCGCTCACCATCGGCACGAACACATCGGTGACCTGGCCGTCTGGGCTGAGGTGCTGACGGATCAGCGGATTCTGGGAACGGCGTTGCAGATCGGCGGGCAGTTCAAGCCGGCGGCTGAGCAGCAGTTCACTGCTGCCGTTGCTGCCGCCGATCGGGATGCCGAGGTAGATCACTCCATCGGGATCGGCGAAGAAGATGTAACGCAGGCTTCGGCTCGAGCGCCAGAAGCGCTCCGCCACCGCCGCCAGTTCGCGGTCGTTGGCTTCGGCCACCAGCGGGGTGACGTTCGCGGCCAGCAGCAGACCCAGGTCGCGGGCGAAGCGGGTGTCGCTCATACGCGCATCGCGTTGGATGCCGTTGAGCGCGATGAAGGTGATGCTGGTCATCATCAGGCTCACCACCAGGGTGGCCACAGCCAGCAGCTTGGTCTGCAGGCTGAATTCGGCCCACCACAGGCCGAGCCGCTGCTGCCAGCTGAGCGGCATGGCGGCCGCGCCAGTGGTGGCGCCGCGAGCGGGGGCAGGGGACAGAGGGGTCGGGGCGGAGGCTGGAGAGGCAGACACCGGCCGGTCAGAAGAGGGCGGAAGCTCGGCGGTCACGCGCGGAACCGTCGGATAGACGCACCCTAGGGGCGGCGCACCTGGTGGCCGATGTCACGCCGGAAGCTGAGGCCTTCGAAGTGCACCTGCTCCAGGCCGCCGTAAGCGGCGGCGAAGGCCGCATCGAAATCGTCGGCCTGCGCCACCACCGCCAGCACCCGACCTCCTGCCGTGACGCAGACACCATCGGCGCCGGCCCGGCTACCGGCATGGAAGAGCTGCAGATCCGGATCCGGCGTAAGACTGGTGGTGATCGCGTCACCGCTGCGCACCGGGCCGGGGTAGCCGGCGGCGGCAGCCACGACGCAGGCGCTGCAGCGGCCCGAGATCGTGAGCGGCGGGGCGGCGTCAAGGCGGCCGCTGGCACAGGCCATCAGCACCTCGGCCAGTTCATCGCCCAGCAGGGGCATCAGCGTCTGGCACTCGGGATCGCCGAAGCGGCAGTTGAATTCGATCACCTTCGGTCCGTCGTCGGTGAGCATCAGGCCCGCGTAGATCACGCCGCGGTAATCGATGCCCCGGCCCCGCAGGGTGGCCAGGATCGGCAGCAGCACCTGCTGACGCACCAGCTCGAGCCCGGCCGCGTCCAGCAGGGGGGCCGGCGCATAGGCCCCCATGCCGCCCGTGTTTGCGCCGGTGTCCCCTTCGCCGATGCGCTTGTGGTCCTGAGCGGGAGGCAGCAGCACCATGCGCTCCCCGTCGGTGAGCGCGAACACCGACACCTCCGGTCCGCTCAGGCGCTCCTCCAGCACCAGGGCGTCGCCGGCACTGCCGAAGCGCCCCGCAAAGATCTCCTCGATCGCGGCACGGGCCTCCTCAAGGCTGTCGGCCACCGTCACCCCTTTGCCGGCCGCCAGCCCATCGGCCTTCACCACCAGGGGCCGGCCATGGGACTCCAGGGCCTGCAGCGCCTGCTCGCGGCTGGTGGCGGCCCAGTAGCCCGCCGTGGGCACGCCGGCCTCCTGCATCAGCGCCTTCGCCCATTGCTTGCTGGCCTCCAGTTGGGCGCCGCCTGCCCCTGGACCGAACACCGCCAGTCCGGCGGCGCGCAGCTCGTCGGCGAGGCCAGCGGCCAGGGGTGCTTCCGGGCCCACCACCACCAGATCCACCTGCCGCTCCAGGCAGGCGGCGACCAGCCCAGGCCCATCGCTCTCGGCGATCGGCAGCGGCTCGCAGCCCTCCTGTCCGGCGGTGCCGCCGTTGCCCGGGGCTACCCACACCCGTTCCACGCCGCGGCAGCGCCGCAGGGCCCAGCCCAGGGCGTTCTCCCGGCCCCCCGCCCCCACCACCAGCACCCGGCGTGGAGACGGCAGGCCATCGGTCAGGGGTGCGGACATGGAGCGGAGCGGGTGATGGGGGGCGGTTCCCTTAGGTTGTGGCCCGGTGGCCGCCTGCCGTGACCCTTCCTCTTTACATGCCGGTGGGTCCCCGCCGAAGGCTTGCCCTGCTGCTGATGGCCGGGTTGGTCATCGCCGGCCACGTTCCCATCCAGGCTCAGACTGCGCTCCCAGCCCAGCGCCAGCCCGGGTCTGCTGCCCCGGCGGCCCAGGCTCCGCCGATGGCTTCAGAACTGGCCACGCCCCAGGCCCCGGTGACGCCTGCGGTCCCGGGGCCTGGGGTACTGCCGGGAATGCCCGACGAGGACTTCGATGCTGCGCTGCGCTCCGAGGATTTCGCGGCCCTCGAGCGGGCCTGTCAGGACTCCGCCCGGTTCGATCGCAGCGACCGGCTGCGGCTGCTGCGTGAGCGCCTGGTGACCATGCGCCCGGCGCCCCAGCCCTTCGCCGTGATCCTGGTCAATGCCAATGCCCTGATCAGCTGCCTGGCACCAGAGTCGGCGCTCACCGTGCTCGACCGTTACGGCCCCGGGCAGGGCCGCGAGCGGGAGCAGTGGCTGGTGCAGCAGTGGCGCGCCGCCAACGCCGCCCTCGATCACCGCCGGGCCGCCGAGGCGCTGCGGCGGCTGGCGGCGGGCCGCGTCGCCCAGCTGGAAACAATGCCCCTGCCCCTGCGGCTGCGCGAAGACGGCAGTCTCGACACCCGCTCGGCCCTTGATGTGCTCGCCGGCCACCTGGAGGTGCTGGGCCGCTCGCGGGAAGCGGCGGAGGTGCTGCTGGCCGGACGGCTGCCCGGCACGGTGGCGGCCGAGCGGCTGGAGCGGGCGGTGATCTTGCTGGTGGCGGTGCCGCTGGCTGAGCGCAATGCCCTGCTGGAGCTGGCCCTCAACCAGGCGGCTGCGGATGGGGCCTGGGGGCTGGCGGCGCAGCTGCTGGATCTACAGCAGTTCGTGCAGCGCGCAGCCGGTGCCGATCCGCGCGCGGCCGCCGACCGGCGCCTGAGGCTCGCCCGTCGCATCGACGACGCCTATGGCGAATGGTTGCTGGAGCGCGCCAATCCCGAGGCGAAGCAACGCGCCGCTGCTCTTGAACGTGAGCTGCGCTCCCCCCGGGCCGCCGGTGGGCACGCCAGCCCCGCAGCCGCACCCGGCCCTACCCCACCACCCAACTCCCTCCTGCCATGACGGCCTTTTCGATCGGTGCGCTCCTGTATGAGGGCAAGGCCAAGCGGGTGTTCGCCACCCAGGACCCCGACCTGGTGGCGGTGGACTACAAGGACGACGCCACTGCCTTCAATGCGCTGAAGAAAGCGCAGCTGCAGGGGAAGGGCGCCCTCAACTGCCGCATCTCCGCGCTGCTGTTCGAAGCGCTCGAGGCCGCCGGCGTTCCCACCCACTACCTGGGTGTGGAGGGCAGCTCCTGGATGCTGGTGCGGCCCGTGGCGGTGATTCCCCTGGAGGTGGTGATCCGAAACCGCGCGGCCGGTTCCCTCTGCCGGGAGATGCCGATCGCGCCCGGTACCCCCCTGGAGCCACCGCTGCTGGATCTTTATTACAAGGACGATGCCTACGGCGATCCGTTTCTGAGCGAGGCACGGCTGGCGAGGCTGGCGCTGGTCACGGCGCAGCAGCGCGCCGATCTGGAGGCCCTCGCCCACCGGGTGAATGGTGTGCTCCGCCCGTTGTTCGCCGGCGTAGGACTCGAACTGGTGGATTTCAAGCTGGAGCTTGGCTTCACGGCAGACCAGCAGCTGGTGGTGGCCGATGAGATCAGCCCGGACACCTGCCGGCTCTGGGACCTCGCCACTGAGGACGCCAGCGACCGGATTCTGGACAAGGACCGCTTCCGCCAGGACCTCGGCGGCGTGATCGAGGCCTATGGGGAGGTCCTCAAACGGGTCCAAGGGGTTTGCCCTTCCCCCCGGGTCTACGGGTAAGGTCACGCCAATTTGCGGCCCGTCCGCCTTCTTCCGGAGAACCATGGGTGTCCCCCGCAACGCCCTCACCGGCGATCTCCTCTCCGTATTGGCGCGCCGGCCCAACTCCGTGGCCCTCGCCCTGAGTCTGCCGCTGCTGGGCGGCGCCACCTTGCTGGCACCGGCCAGCACTGAAGCCAAGCCGGTTGCTGGTGCTGCAGCTGCTGCCACATCACCGGCCACTTCCAGAACTGCAACCACCTCTGGTGCTCTGGCACCGACGGCCGGGATCCCGCAGGCTCCGTCCGGTGTTCTCAAGGCTCAGGCCACCCCACCGGCCTCCGGAGCCCCGGCCAGCCCCGACCCTGCCGCCCAGCCCGCACCCGCCGAGGCTCCCTCTACCACTCCGGCCCCGGCCCCGGCGGCGGAGATTGCTCCGCCAGCCTCCCCCAGCGAACCGCGCGTATTGATCAGCGAGGTGGTGGTGGAGGGCCTGGACGGCCACCCGGAGCGGGAGCGGCTTGAACTCGCCGTCTACGACGCCATGACGGTGCGTCCCGGCAGCCGGGTCACCCGCTCTGAGCTGCAGACCGACCTGTCGGCCATCTATGCCAGCGGCTGGTTCTCCGATGTGCGCATCCAGCCCAAGGACGGCCCCCTGGGCGTGCAGGTGGTGGTGATCACCACGGCCAACCCCGTGCTCTCCCAGGTGGCGCTGGACACGCCCAAGGCCAAGCTGCCGCCTCAGGTGATTCAGGAGACCTTCGCCCCCGATTACGGCAAGACCCTGAATCTCAATGTGCTCAAGGGCCGCATCGACGAGCTCCAGAAGTGGTACGCCGACCAGGGCTACTCCCTGGCCCGGATCACCGGCCCCAACCGCGTCAGCCCCGAGGGCGTGGTGGAGCTCACGGTGCGGGAAGGCACCGTGCAGGGCGTGGAGGTGCAGTTCCTCAACAAGGAGGGTTCCGCCACCAACGACAAGAACGAGCCGATCCGTGGCAAGACCAAGCCATGGGTGATAACCCGGGAGATCTCGATCGAGCAGGGCGAGATCTTCAACCGCCGCCAGCTGGAAGACGACATCAAACGCCTCTATGGCACCGGCCTGTTCGGTGACATCAAGGTGACCCTGCGGCCGGTGCCGGCCCAGCCCGGCGAAGTGGTGATCGTGCTCGGGATCGTGGAGCAGTCCACCGGTTCACTCTCCGGCGGCCTCGGCTACAGCCAGAGCCAGGGGGTGTTCGGTCAGGTGCAGTTGCAGGACAGCAACCTGCTTGGCCGTGCCTGGGACCTGGCGCTGAACTTCACCTACGGCCAGTTCGGCGCCCTCACCGATCTCTCCTTCACCGATCCCTGGATCAAGGGCGACCGGTTCCGCACCGCGTTTCGCGCCCGACTGTTTGTCAGCCGCGACGTGCCCCAGATCTTCCAGTCGCAGGACGGCGGCAACATCAACACCGCCTCCGACTTCTACAAGGCGCCGGGCACCGATGTGGCCTTCAACATCAACGATTCCAATAACCCCGCCGACCGCAGCTTCAACTCGGTGGATTCCGCTGAGAACGCCTTCCCCGAGACGAGCTGGTTCGACTTTGACGGCAACTCGGTGGTGTTGCAGCGCATCGGCGGCAACTTCCAGTTCGCCCGTCCGCTCAACGGCGGCGATCCCTTCAAGCGGGCCACCTGGAGCGTCGTGGTGGGTGCCAGCGTCCAGGAGGTGCGGCCGATCAACTTCGGCGGTACGTCCATGCCTTTCGGCGTGAGTACCAACAACTTCAACGGCCGCAGTGCCCCCACCGAAGACGTCATCTGCATCGCCTTCAACTGTGCCACCACCAACCAGCTGGTGGGTATCCGCTTCGCCGCCACTCGCAACACCCTCAACGATCCCCGTAACCCAACCGACGGCAACTTTCTCTCTCTGAGCACCGAACAGTTCGTATCGGTGGGCCCCGATTCCCCCACCTTCAACCGGGTCCGGGGCAGCTACTCCCACTTCATCCCGGTCAACTGGCTGAGGTTCTACAAGGGTTGCCGACCCCGTCCAGGTGAGCCCTTCGACTGCAAGCAGGCTCTGGCCTTCCAGGTTTCCGCCGGTTCCACGATCGGTTCGCTGCCCCCTTATGAAGCCTTCTGCCTGGGCGGCTCCAATTCGGTGCGGGGCTTTTTCGACTGTGACCTCGGGGTGGGGCGCAGCTTTGGTGAAGCCACGATCGAGTACCGCTTCCCGCTGTTCAGCGTGGTGAGTGGTGAGCTGTTCATCGATGGCGGCACCACCTTCGGTACCCAGGCGAACGTGCCGGGCAACCCCGGTGGGCTGCTGGGCAAACCCGGCAGTGGCTTCTCGGTGGGCACCGGCCTGATCGTGACCACACCGGTGGGGCCCCTGCGCCTGGAGGTTGCCAGCCGTGATTTCACCGGCGAGTGGCGTTTCAACCTCGGCGTGGGCTGGAAGTTCTGATGAGCCCGTGGCCGGCGGACTATGCCCGTGCCTGGACGCTGGCTTCCCCGGTCGAGATCACCGGTGTGGGCCTGCACAGTGGTGCGGTGGCACGGGTGCGCCTGGAGCCCACCGAGCGCCCGGGGTTCGCGGTGGGCTGGCTGGATCAGCCCAGCCAACCTCCAGTGCCTCTCCACCCCCGCCAGGTGGCCGACACACGTCTATGCACGGCGCTGCGCTTCGATCAGGGCCGCCTGGCCACCGTGGAACACCTACTGGCAGCGCTGGTGGGCACGGGACTGAGTCACGTGGACATCCTGGTTGAGGGGGAAGAAATCCCGCTACTCGATGGCTCCGGCCTGCCCTGGGTGGAGGCGATTGCGACGGCGGGCCTGCACGAGATCGGCGAGCGGGAGCCGCTGCAGACCCTGGCAGCACCGCTCACCGTCCAGCAGGGCGTGAGCTTCGCTGTGGCCCTGCCCAGCGAGCAGCCGCGCCTCAGCGCCGCTGTGGCCTATCCCCAGGCGGCCATCGGCCAGCAATTGTTCACTCTTGAACTCACCCCACCGCGGTTCGTGGCCGAGATCGCCCCCGCCCGCACCTTCGGCTTCCTCGAGCAGATCGAACAGTTGCGCGCCGCCGGACTGATCCAGGGAGGCGCCCTTGACAACGCCCTGGTCTGCGATGGCGAGGGCTGGGTGAACCCTCCGCTGCGCTTCAGCGATGAACCAGTGCGCCATAAGCTCTTGGACTTGCTGGGGGATCTGGCGCTGGTGGGCTTGCCCATGGCCCAGGTGTTCGCCTTCCGCGGGTCCCACGGCCTGCACACGGCACTGGCGGGCGCCCTGGCCTCCCTCCCCCGAACTGCCTGACGCTCCCTTGTCCGTCTTCTCTCCCCCCGAGACCTCGCTGCTGACGAGCGAGCAGATTCTCAACCTGCTGCCGCATCGCTACCCCTTCGCCCTCGTCGATCGGGTGATCGAGCAGGAGATGGGCGTGCGCGCCGTGGCGATCAAGAACGTCACCCTCAACGAGCCCCAGTTCCAGGGGCATTTCCCCGGCCGCCCACTGATGCCCGGTGTGCTGATCGTTGAAGCGATGGCCCAGGTGGGGGGGCTGATCATCAGCCAGATGCCTGAACTTCCCAAGGGGCTGTTCGTGTTCGCCGGCATCGATGGTGTGCGCTTCCGACGTCCGGTGGTGCCGGGTGATCAGTTGCGGATCACCTGCGAGCTGATCGCCCTCAAACGCAAGCGCTTCGGCAAAGTGAAGGGGACCGTCACCGTCGATGGAGACCTGGTGTGTTCAGGGGAACTCATGTTCTCTTTGGTGGACTGAGGGAATGACGAGCTCCGCCGTGACGACCAAGATCCATCCCAGTGCTCTGGTGGATCCCCGCGCCCGGCTGGCCGAAGGGGTGGCGATCGGCCCGTTCGCCGTGATCGGTCCCGATGTCCAGATCGGTGCGGGCAGCACCATCGGCCCACACGTGGTGATCGATGGCCGGGTCACGATGGGCGCGCGCAACCGGGTGTTTCCGGGAGCCTGCATCGGCCTCGAGCCCCAGGATCTCAAGTACAACGGCGCTGACACCGAGGTAGTGATCGGGGACGACAACGCGTTTCGTGAATGCGTCACGATCAATCGGGCCACCGCCGCCGGCGAGCAGACCCGCATCGGCAGCGGCAACCTGTTGATGGCTTACAGCCACGTGGGCCACAACTGCGAACTGGGCGACCGGATCGTGGTGGCGAATGGGGTGGCGATCGCCGGCCATGTGGTGATCGGTGATCGGGCCGTGATCGGTGGCGTGCTGGGCATCCACCAGTTCGTGCACATCGGCAAGCTGGCGATGGTGGGTGGCATGAGCCGCATCGATCGCGACGTACCCCCCTTCGCGATCGTGGAAGGGCACCCGGGCCGGCTACGGGGCCTCAACCGCATCGGCCTGCGCCGCAGCGGCCTTGCCGACCGCGAGGACGGCGCCGAGCTGCGCCAGTTGCGGGAGGTGTGGGACCGCCTCTACCGCGGCGATGAGGTGCTGATGGAGGCGCTGCGGCAATTGCGTCAGCAGCACCTGCTGCCGGCAGCCGAGGAGCTGTGCAGCTTCCTCGAGGCCTCGATTGCGCCCGGGCGCCGCGGCCCATTGCCGCCGCAGCGCTGATGGCGCGGTTGCTGATCAGCACCGGCGAGGTGTCGGGTGATCTGCAGGGGGGGCTGTTGATCCAGGCGCTGCATGCGGAGGCGGAACGCCGCCACCTGCCGCTGGAGATCGTGGCCTTGGGCGGCGAGCGGATGGAGCGTGCCGGCGCCCGGCTGATCGCCAACACGGCGCCGATGGGGGCGATCGGACTCTGGGAAGCCCTGCCCCTGGTGCTCCCCACCCTGCGCCTGCAGCGCAAGGTGGGCCAATGGCTGCGCCAGTCGCCGCCCGATGGGCTGGTGCTGATCGATTACATGGGCGCCAATGTGAATCTGGGCCTGCGCATCCGCCGCGACTACCCCTGGGTGCCGATCACCTACTACATCGCGCCGCAGGAGTGGGCCTTCCGCTTCGGCGATGGCGGCACCACGCGCCTGATCGGCTTCACCGACCGGATCCTGGCCATCTTTCCCCAGGAAGCCAGCTTCTACGCCGCCCGCGGCGCGGACGTCACCTGGGTGGGCCATCCGCTGGTGGACACGCTCACCGAACAGCCCGATCCGGCCGAGGCCAGGCGCGAGCTGGGTCTCACCCCGGACCAGCCCCTGCTGCTGCTGATGCCGGCCTCCCGGCCCCAGGAGTTGCGCTACCTGCTGCCGCCCCTGGCCGCCGCCGCAGCAAGGCTGCAGCAGTTGCGCCCCAGCCTCAAGGTGATCGTTCCGGCCGGCCTGCCCAGCTTCGAGCAACCCCTGGCCAGCCGCCTGGCGGCTGCGGGCGTGGAGGCCACCGTGGTGCCGGCCGCCCGCTGCGACGCGCTCAAGCCCACCCTGTGTGCCGCCGCCACCCTGGCCTTCACCAAGTCGGGAACGGTGAACCTGGAGATGGCGCTGCGGGGGGTCCCCCAGGTGGTGGGCTACCGACTCAGCCGGCCCACCGCCTTCATCGCCAAGCGGCTGCTGGGCTTCAACGTGCCCCACATCTCCCCGGTGAACCTCCTGCTGGGGGAACGGCTGCTGCCGGAACTGCTGCAGAACGACCTCACCGCCGACACGATCGTGGCGGAGGCCTTGCCGCTGCTGGAGCAGGGCCCCGAGCGGCAGCGGATGCTGGACGGCTACAGCCGCCTGCGCGGCATCCTGGGCGAGCCGGGCGTCACACGCAGAGCGGCGGCGGCCATCCTGGATCAGATCGCTGCGGCGGCCACCCACGGCGCCGCCACCGCCCGCAGCGTTCCTGAACCGGCATGAACCCGCTCCCTTCCCCCCCGCCCTCGCGGAGCCCGCTGCAGCGCCCCTGGCACCACTGGCTGGCACCGCTGCTGCTGGTGGTCACCCTGCTGATCGCCGCCGTTCCGCCCGCGCAGGCGGCGGTGGAGGAGGCGGTGTTCGCCGGTGGCTGCTTCTGGTGCCTGGAGCACGACCTCGAGCAGCTCCCCGGTGTGCTCGATGCGGTGAGCGGCTACAGCGGCGGTGCCCAGGCCAACCCCACCTACAAACAGGTGTCGGCCGGTGGCACTGGGCACCTCGAAGCCGTGCTGGTGCGCTTCGACGCCGACCGGATCAGCTATCCGGCGCTGCTGCGCTCCTTCTGGCGCAACGTGGATCCGCTGGATGGGGGCGGCCAGTTCTGCGATCGCGGCTCGTCGTATCAGCCGGCCATCTTCGTGCGCGGTGCCCGTCAGGAACAGCAGGCCCGTGCCAGCCAGGCCGCGGCCGCCCGCGAACTGAAGCGCAAGCCCGCTGAGCTGCGGGTGCCGGTGCGGCCGCTGCAGCGCTTCTGGCCCGCCGAGAGCTATCACCAGAATTACGCGGAACGCAACAAGGCGAAGTACTCCTATTACCGCTGGTCGTGCGGCCGTGACCGGCGCCTCGACGAGCGTTGGGGCAAGGCCGCCCGCAGCGGCACGCCCTGGCGTTCCCCCTGACACCCCGGTGGGGGTTTCAGCCCTTCCCAGAAGCGGGCCGCCTGCTTACGTTGACTGCAGGCGACATGTCGGTGCCTGTATGTATCTGCTGACGATCAAGGACGGCCTGGCCACCCGCCACATCGGCCCCTACGAAAGCCCGAAACAGGCGGTCGACGATCTCGACCGCCTCTTGATGAGCTTCGGCGACCGGGCCCGCTGGCAGATCCACGAGTTGGAGTCCCCAGCCATTCTGCTGGGCGGCGTGGCGCCGGTGGCGGCCGCCTGAGGCGCCACCACCACGAGCTTCCAGCACTGCAGCGATCCAGCGGATCTTGGCAGGGGAGCAACCGGAACAGCTCCGCGCCGAAACGATGCTGCACCCGTTCGGACCAGTCCTCAAAGGGCTCCCAGGGTTGGGTTCATGGACACACCGCCTGCGTCGTGCTGCTCAGTCCGTGCTGTTCAACCTCTGTATGGCCGCTCCGCCTCTGACCTGATGAACAGACAGGCAGGTCTACCGGGCCTGGCGGGGGTAGCCGCTCAACAGGCCGCTCTCCACCATCAGGCCCACACCCGCGGTCACACAGATCAGCCCCAGGGCGCCGTACCAGAACCAGGGGCCGGTGGCCGGCGCTTTCACCAGTAGCGCCACCTGCTGCACCGTGCGCCGGCTGATCGCTTCACCCACCAGGCAGAGGCCCAGCGGCAACAGCAGCACGCCCAGTTGCGCGCGGATGTACCAGCGGATCTTCTTGGCGGCCATGGCGTCGGCGAGCGGCGTCAGTGGTCAACCCTAAGCCGGGCCCCCGAGGCACACCCAGTTCACCAGGGTGCGCACGCCGAAGCCGGTGGCACCGGCGGGGTCGAGCCCCCGGCCCTTGTCGCTCCACACGGTGCCGGCGATGTCGAGATGGGCCCAGGGGAGATCGGGCGTGACGAAATCCTTGAGGAACAGGGCCGCCGTGATCGACCCTCCCGGCCGTGGCCCGGTGTTCTTGAGGTCCGCCACCGGGCTTTTCAGGCCCTGCTTGTAGGCGGCATGCAGCGGCATGCGCCAGAACAGCTCGCCGCCCTGCTGACCGGCGTCCACCAGGGCCGCCGCCAGCGTGTCGCTGACGGACCAGAGTCCGGCGATCTCCTCGCCCAGGGCGATCACGCAGGCACCGGTGAGCGTGGCCAGATCCACCACCGCATCCGGTTCGAGGTTGCAGGCGTACACCAGGGCATCGGCCAGGGTGAGCCGCCCTTCGGCATCGGTGTTGTTGATTTCGATGGTCTTGCCGTTGGAGGCGGTGAGGATGTCGCCGGGGTGGATGGCGTTGCCGCTGATCATGTTTTCGCAGGCGGCCACGATCACGTGCACCTCCACATCCGCCGGCTTGAGCTCGGCGATGGCCCGCGCCGCACCCAGCACCGCCGCGCTGCCGCCCATGTCGTACTTCATCATCTCGATCTGGGAGCCGGCGGTTTTGAGGTTGTAGCCGCCCGAATCGAACGTGAGCCCCTTGCCGATCAACACCAGCCGTCGGCTGGAGCCCCCGGCGGGGCGATAGGTGAGGTGGATGAACTTCGGCGGCAGATCCGAGCCCTGTGCCACGCCCAGGTAGGCCCCCATGCCGAGCGCTTCGCAGTCGTCGCGCTCCAGCACCTTCAGCTCCAGGCCGAAGTCGGTGGCGATGCTGGCGGCGGTGTCGGCCAGGGCCTGGGGGGTGACCGCATTGGGCGGGGCGGCCACCAGCTCGCGGGCCAGCTCCACACCGGCGCAGGTGGCGGCCACGGCGCTCAGGCCAGCAACGGCCGCTTCCGGCAGGCCCAGCAGGGTGACGCGCTCCGGCAGCGGCTGGGGCTCTGCCTCGCTCTTGAAGCGTTGATCCTTGTAGAGGCTCAGCCGCACCGCTTCGGCGATGGCCGTGGCGGCCGCGGCGGGATCAAGGCCCTCGATGGGAAGGAGCAGTCCCAGCGCGCCCCCGGCGGCGGCGGCGGCCTTGGCGCTGACGGCTGCGGCGCTGCGCAGGGCGGCGCCGTCGAGGCTGCCAGCCTCCCCCAGCCCCACCAGCACCAGCAGGCTGGGGGTGTGGGCGGGCAGATGCAGGGCCAGGCAGTCGCCGGGTTTGCTCTTGAAGCGTCGCTTCTCCAGCAGCGCGGGCAGGTCGAGGCTGAAGCGTGCTGACAGGAGCGGCAGCCAACCGGCGGGATCCCCCTGCAGCACTCCCACCGCCAGGGTGTCGCCTTCCCACTGCGTGAAGGCGGTGGGGCTGGTGCGGAACTCCATGGAGCGTCAACCTTGGAGGCGCGATCGTAGCCATGCCGCCCCGGACTCCCCGCTGGCGCTCAGGCCGGATCGGCGGTGAAGGGGGTGGCCCAGCGCTGCCGCGTTTCCTTGTTGAAAGGGGGCTGCCAACGGCGGATCAGCGCCTGCTCCAGGGCCCGGCGCGGCCTGACTGCCCCGGGGACGTCGCTGCAGAAGCGGATGCTCAGCCCGCTGGCGAGCCCGCAGCGGCGCAGGGCTTCGTCGTAGGCCGCCAGGTAGGTCTTGCAGTCGTGGTCGCCTTTCCAGCGACGATCGGCGCAGCCGGTTTCGCCCACGTACAGCAGCAGGGGGTGCTCCAGCTGGGGTTGGCGGTCCATCACCACATACAGAGCCGCCCCCTGCTGCGGCGGCTCGGGCCAGCGCCAGAACTGCAGGTTGAGCGGTGCCAGCGCCAGTGGATCGAAGACGGCAGCCTGCGCGGCGGCGGCATCGGTCCCGCCGGCTCCGAACAGCGAGCGCTGCGCCACACCGGCCCCGCTGCCGTGCAGGGGACGCTGAAAGTCGGCCAGGCCCTGCTGCCAGCGCAGCAGTTGATGGCGCGCCAACGGCAGAGCCGTGGGAACGTGGTCGCCGGCGGCGGACGCCGGCCCGGCGCCGAACAGGTCGAGCTGGCCCTGGCGCGGCAGGCCCATGCTCAGGGCCGCTGCCGCTGTGGCGCCGGTGTCGGCCGTGGCAGATCCGGCCCCACCGGCCCCCGGCCGAAACTCACCTTGCCGATCAGGGCCTCCACCAGGTGGGGGGGCAGTTGCAGCCGTTGCTGCAGATCGGCGAGATCCTGAAAGGGCCCCCGCCCCCGTTCGCGCACCAGCCGCTGGCAACGCGGGGGATCAAGCAGCAGCCGCGCCTGCAGCTGTTCGACGCTGCAGCGGTTCACATCCAGCGGCACCGGCCGCAGCGGCGCGGGCTCCCCATACCAGCGGAACTCCAGCAGCGGCAGCCAGCACTGCAGCTGGGCGTCGCTGAGGCCCAGCAACCGTTGCAGGTCGTCCTCACCGCTGAGCTGCACACCGCCGGCCTGCAGACGCAAGAGCAGATCCACCTGGTGCGGCTCACAGCCGGGCAGCCGCAGCCAGTCGGCGGGGGTGGCGCGGTTCACATCCAACCGCCAGCCCAGGGCGGCGGCGTGGCGCACCTGGGCGGCATCCCGCAGCCGCAGGCCAGGGTTCTGCTTCAGCTTCAAGGCCAGCAGCTCCCGTTCCACGGCCACGTCGGCCCCGACAGGCTCAGGGCCGCCACCGGCCCCGGCCGTATCTGTTGCGGCGTTCGATGACGCCGGCTCACGACGAAGCGGTGGTGGTGGCGGCGCAATCTGCCCCGTGGCGATCAGCAGGCGGCGCGCCAGTGGATCCAACCAGTGCCCTCTGGCCATGGCGGCCCCCTTCAGCCACGACGGACTGGGCCGAAGTTAGCGGCAGGGGGCGGTCGATACGTCAATCCGTACTCACCGGCAGACAGGCAGGCGCCGCAGAATCGTTCCGATCGCTCTGTGTTCGGCAGCTTGATGGGCTTCTTTGAATCCGAGATCGTGCAGGACGAAGCCCGGCGCCTGTTCACCGATTACCAGCAGCTCACCCAGCTGGGCTCCGACTACGGCAAGTTCGACCGCGAGGGCAAGAAGCTCTTCATCGAGCGGATGGAGGAGCTGATGGACCGCTACCGGGTGTTCATGAAGCGCTTCGAGCTCTCTGAGGATTTCCAGGCCAAGCTCACGGTCGAGCAGCTGCGCACGCAGCTGGGCCAGTTCGGCATGACGCCTGAGCAGATGTTCAGCCAGATGCATCTCACGCTCGAGCGCATGAAGAGCGAGCTGAGCTCGTCCTGCTGACGCCTGCCTACGATCCGCCGCGACGGGTCGTGGCACGGGTGGGGTGAACGGATGGGGCAGGCGCAGGTGTGGCCGGACGTGCCGGCATGGCTGAGCCGGGGCCTGGCGGATCTCTTTCCGCACGAGGCGGGTCCGTTGGCCGGCAGCGCCACCTCCCTGGCCGCGCGCCTGGCGGAAGCCGAGCGGGAGGACAGGCCGCTGCGCATCAAGCTCGGCATCGATCCCACCGGCTCCGACATCCATCTGGGGCACAGCCTGCTGTTCCGCAAGCTGCGGGCCTTCCAGGACGCTGGCCACACCGCCGTGCTGATCATCGGCGACTTCACCGCCCGCATCGGTGATCCCACCGGCAAGAGCGCCACCCGCGTGCAGCTCAGCGCCGAGGCAGTGGCCGCCCATGCCACCACCTATCTGGAGCAGCTGGGCCAGGGACAGCCGCGGCAGCGCGCCCTGCTCGACTTCGAAACCCCCGGCCGGCTGGAGGTGCGCCGCAACAGCGAGTGGTTGGCGGCCCTGGATCTGCCACAGGTGATCGAGCTGCTGGGTACCAGCACCGTGGGACAGATGCTCGCCAAGGACGACTTCTCCAAGCGCTATGGCGGCGGCACGCCGATCGCCCTGCATGAGTTCCTGTACCCGCTGCTGCAGGGCTATGACTCAGTGGCGGTGCGCTCCGACCTGGAGCTGGGCGGCACAGATCAGAAGTTCAATGTGGCCATGGGCCGCGATCTGCAGCGCCACTTCGGCCAGCCGCCCCAGTTCGGCCTGCTGCTGCCGATCCTGCCGGGGCTCGATGGTGTGCAGAAGATGAGCAAGAGCCTGGGCAACACCGTGGGGCTCCAGGACGACCCGCTCTCGATGTATTCAAAGCTGGAGAAGGTGCCCGACGCCGCGGTGAACGCCTACCTCACCCTGCTCACGGATCTCGAGCTCGAGGCGCTGCCGGCCAATCCGCGGGAGCGCCAGAAGGCGATGGCCCTGGAGGTGACCGCCACACGCCATGGCCAGCAGGCGGCGTTGCAGGCCCAGGCCGATGCCGCCGGACTGGTGGGAGTGGGGGCAGGGCGGAACCCCGGGCTCGATGGTGAAGCAGGCGGCTCGCCCCGTGCCGAGGCTGTCGAGGTGCTGGAGGCGTCACTGGCGTCGGTGAACTTTCCCGCCAAGGCCTTTTTCCTGCTCAGTGCCATCGGGGTCTGCGCCAGCAGCAGTGAAGGACGGCGCCAGATCCAGGGGGGCGGCGTGAAGCTGGATGGCGAGAAGCTGAGCGATCCCAACCTGGAATTCAGCAGCCCGGCGGAGCTGGACGGCAAGGTGCTGCAGCTCGGCAAGAAGACCTTCCGGCGGCTGGTGCCCTGATGGCCACCACAGTGCGAACCACGGTGGGCACCACGGCGTTGGCCGATCCTGCAGAGCGGATCATCGTGGCCCTTGACCGGCCCGATGCCGGCAGCGCCCTTGCATTGGCCGCCTCGATTCCGGAGCTGCGCTGGGTGAAGGTGGGCCTGGAGCTGTTCACCGCCGCCGGGCCGGAGGTGGTGCGCGAGCTGCGCCGGTGTGGCCTGCGCCTGTTTCTGGATCTGAAGTTCCACGACATCCCCGCCACCATGGCTGGCGCCTGCCACAGCGCCGCCGCTCTGGGTGCCGAGCTGATCACCGTGCATGCCAGCGCCGGTCGCCGGGCTCTGGCGGCGGCCCAGGCGGCGGCGGAGCAGGGTGCTGCTGCCCAGGGCATGGCTCCGCCCACCCTGCTGGCGGTCACTGTGCTCACCAGCTGGGAGGCCGACCGCTTCGCCGCCGAACTGCAGGTTCCAGTGGCGATGGCCGCCCACGTGAGCCACCTGGCGGCCCTGGCGGCTGCCGCCGGGCTGCGCGGTGCCGTGTGCTCACCGCTGGAGGTGGCCGAGCTACGCGCGCGGCATCCACTGCCCTTCGCCCTGGTGACCCCGGGCATCCGCCCCGCCGGCGCCGCCACGGGCGACCAGGCCCGCGTGCTCACGCCGGCCCAGGCGATCGCCGCTGGTGCCAGCCAGCTGGTGATCGGCCGGCCGATCACGGCAGCAGCCGATCCGGCGGCGGCGTTCGCGGCCTGTTGCGCCGAACTGACCGCAGCGCCCTGAGCCACCGCCCCGCTGTCTGAGGCTTGGCCTGGCCCAGCGGCCCACACCAGACCCACTGCCGCCGGCTGCCCCGCAGACCACCCGCCCAGCCCGCCAGGAGCGGGTCCCGTTTTCCCCTGCTCCGCCAGCCGCTGATCCCGCCGGCCCGTGGCGCACAGACAGCCGGGCCGCAACGGGGGATGCTGCAGGCACGCTCTGCCCCCCGACCATGCCCCGCGCCGGGATCCAGCCGGCCCAGTCGGGCCTTCGCTTCCTCCCCGCCCACTTCAGTCCCTTGATGCACCGGCTCAGCCGCTGGGCGCTGCCGCTGCTGTTGCGCACGCGGGAGATTGTGGACTGTCAGGTGGAGGGGGCGGAGCGGCTGGCTCAGCTGTTTTCGGAGCACCAGCAGGGCCGCGTGCGGCTGCTGATCGCCTTTCGCCACCCCACCACCACCGATCCGCTCACGATGGCCAGGCTGATCTGGGAGGAGGTGCCCCGGGCCGCCCGGGCGGCAGGGCTGACCCTGCGCAGACCGGTGCACAGCCAGTTCCTCTACGACCGAGGCATTCCCCTGTGGGCGGGAGAGGCTGCCGGCTGGATCCTGGGCGCGCTGGGAGGCATCCCGATTCAGCGCGGCAAGCTCGACCGGGTGGCGCTCAAGGCCGCCCGCGAGGTGCTGGCCCAGGGCCCGTTCCCGCTGGCGATCGCTCCGGAGGGTGCCACCAACAACCACGGCGAGCTGCTTGGCCCCCTTGAGCCGGGGCTGGCCCAGATGGCTTTCTGGTGCTGCGACGACCTGGCGGCCGCCGGCCGTCAGGAGCGGGTGCTGATCGTGCCGATCGCCCTCAAGTACGTGACGCAGGGCCGCGACTGGCCGGCGATCGATACGCTGCTCGATCGCCTCGAAGCCCAGCTTCGCCGGCGTCCGGGCCGGCATGGTGCCGAAGGCTCAGAAGGTGCGGAAGGTTCAGAAGCATCAGACAACACAGCACACCCTGCAGGAGCAGGCGGCCCCATGGGGGATGGCAGCGTGGCGGAAGCGCTGCGCTACCGCCGCCTGATCCAGCTGGGCGACAACGTGATCACCCTGCTGGAGGACTTCTACCGGGAGGCCCATGGCCTGGACCTGCCTCCTCTTTCGGCCCCGGCGCCGTACCCGTCCTGCCTCGAGAACGGCTTCATCACCAGGCTCGAGCGGATTCGCAACGCGGCGCTGGGGGTGGCTGAAAGCCGTTTGCAGCTCTTGCGTCCGAAGGGGAGCCTCGGTGAGCGCTGCCGGCGCGTGGAGCAGGCGGGCTGGGACCGCATCTACCGCGACGACCTGAAGGCGATGACGCCCCTGGAGCGCAGCCTGGCCGACTGGCAGGCCACCGAGGCCCGCCTGGCCATGGACCATATGCGCCTGGTGGAATACTTCTCCACGCTCAGCGGTTCCTACGTGGCTGAGAAGCCCAGCTTCGATCGCTACACCGAAGTGCTGCAGATCCTGTGGCGAGCGATCACCTGGATCAACGGCACCAGCCACGACAAGCCACCCGAGCTGGGCTCCCGGCTCGCCCGGCTGTCGGTGGGGGAGCCGATCGATGTGACCGAGCGGCACGGCCGCTACCTCAGCGGTCGCCGTGAGGCTGTGGAGGAACTGATGGCCGACCTGCGCGCCCGCATGCTGGCGGAACTGGAGGGGGCCGCCGGCCCTGGCTCTCAGGCCGCCAGGGCGGGACGAGGGACCAGTTCGGCGTAAACACGCTCCAACGCCTCGATGTTGCGTGTGAGCGTGTAGCGCTGCAGCGCCCGCTCCCTGGCACGGCGCCCGAGTTCGGCGGTGAGCACAGGCTGGTCGCGCAGCACCGGCAGCAGGGTGCGCAGCTGGGTGGTGACCCCCTGGGTGCTGATCACGATACCGGCCCCTCCCTCCAGCACCTCACCATCGGCGCCAGCATCGGTGGCCACACAGGCGGTGCCGCTGGCCATAGCTTCCAGCAACGACAACGACAACCCTTCCACCAGCGACGGCAGCAGGAACACCTCCGAGGCCTGCAGCAGCGCCACCCGTCGCTCCAGAGCAGGTTCATAGCCCCACCAGAGGATGTCCGGGTCTTCATGGGCGGCCTGCAGCGATCCCCGCAGCGGCCCATCGCCCACGATCACCAGCACACAGCCGGCTGGCCGCACCAACCGCCAGGCGCGCAGCAGGGCCTCCACGTTCTTCTCGGTGGCCAGCCGGCCCATGTACAGAAACGGGCGGCGGCCTTCGCAGCGCGCCTGCACCTCACGGCGCAGAGCGCTGCTGCCACGCTCGGAGCCTCTCCGCTCTGAACCTCCTCGCTCGGAGTCCGCGGGCTTCCACACATCGGTGTCGACGCCGTTGGGGATCACCGCCAACCGGTCATCCTTGACCCCCAGCCGGGACAGCACCTCGGCCTGCAGCTCGGAGAAGACGATCACCCGGTTGAAGCGGGCCAGAGCCGGGGCATAGAGCTGGTAGGTGAGCTGCTGGGTACCGCCCGCCAGGTTGCGAAGGCCGGCGTCGAAGGCGGGATGGAAGGTGGCGACAAGCGGCACGCCCAGCTGCTGGCAGAGATCGGGCAGCAGGAAATCGAGAGGCGAGAGCGTGAGGCTGGCGTGCACCAGATCCGGTTTGAGCTGCTCCAGCGATTCCCGCAACTCCCGCTGGGCGCCCGGCGCGGGGACCGTGTACACCTGCGACTTCAGCAGGTAGGGCAGGGCTACTTCGCTCTCATCGCCCGCCAGCGCGGCCCGGCGCGAGGCCCGCAGCGCCTCCTTGGTGAGCGTCAGGCCTTTGCCGTTGACGCTCGGGGGATCCCAGGGCAGCCCGGGGCCCGTGGCGGGTGTGTCGAAGTGGATGAAGCTGATGCGGTGGCCCCGTTGCCGCAACTGCTCCGTGGTGGTGAGCCCGTAGGTGACGTTGCCGCAGAAGGGTGATTTCTTGCCCAGCCAGGCGATATGCGCCAACTGCTGTCGCCCATTTCTGCCAAAACGCTAGCAGCGCTGCCAGGGACGCTCCAGCAGGGCCGCCAGCAGGGTGATGCCCGCAAGTACCCAGAGCACGGGCTGCAGCCCGTAGCGGCTCACCACCGTGCCCGCCAGCACGAGCGGCAGGCTCAGGGCAATGTTGATCAGGTTGTTCTGCAGGCCAAACACCTTGCCGCGCAGTTCTTCCGGGGTGTCTTCCTGGATGGTGGTCTGGGCGGGGATGGCCAGCAGGGCGGCGCCCACCCCCAGCGCCACGCACAAGCCGAGTGTGAGCGACAGGCTGCCGCGCACCTGGCCCAGCAGCACCAGCGCAAAGGCGATCAGGCCCAGGCCCGAGGCCGAGAGCAGGCGGCGGGTGAAGCCGCGGCCGAGCTGGGCCACCGCCAGTGCACCGACGGCCATGCCCAGGCCGCTCATGGCCAGCAGGGTGCCGAACTGGGTGGGTCCGAGCCCCTTGATCGCCGAGGCCAGGCTGATGGCCAGGACATAGAGCGCCGCCAGGATGCTGTACAGCAACACAAGATGCACCAGGGCATTTCGCACGCTGGAGCGCTCGCGAAGCACCTGGATTCCTTCCAGGATCTCGCCCCACACCGAGGTGCCGCGGTCTTGCCAGGGGGCTTCCACCACGCGGATGCGGGCAATCGACAGCGCCGCCAGCCCGTAGCAAAGCGGGAGCAGCACGAACTCACCGCCTTCGATGCCGAGCGTGGCGAGTCCGTTGCGCAGCAGGCGCAGCACCGGGTCGCCGAGCGCGAAGCCCACGATCGTGGCGCCCATGCTGGTGGCCTGGTAGAGCGAGATGGCAGCGAGCAGAAGCGGTCGCGGCACGAGCAGGGGAATGGCCGCCTGCTCGGCGGGCGCAAAGAACTGGGTGAGCACCGACTCGAGGAAGGTCATCGCCACCAGGCCCCAGTAGCCCCAGCTGAGGCCGAGGAAGAAGGGGCCGGGGATCAGTAGCAGCGGGGCCAGCAGCACCAGGCCCGCGCGCAGGGCGTTGGAGGCCACCATCACCTTGCGTTTCGGCCAGCGGTCGGCCCAGACCCCCGCCACGGTGCCGAGGGCCATGGCGGGCACGGTGTTGGCCACATAGATCCCCGTGGCCAGCAGGGTGATCATCTGGGCGCGGGTCTCGAAATCGAAGCGCAGGCTGGCGGCCGCTTCAGCCAGCAGCGCGTTGGTCTGGGGGGTGTCCGTCACCCAGTACTGGGCGATCAGGAACACCATCAACACGATGTAGAACTTGTCGGCCAGCTGGGAGAAGATCTGCCCCAGCCACAGGCGCCGGAAGTCGGGCAGGGCCAGCACCGCCTGCAAGCCCTGGCCCCGGGCCGTGCTGGCCAGCTCCTCGCTGGCGGCCGCCTCCGGGCAGGCTGCCGGACCTCTGGACGCATCTTCGCCGACGCTGCCTCCGCTGGGGCCGGCCTCCGGCATCGGCGGAGGCGGGGGGGTGGCTCGGGACAATCCGCTCAAGGTTCTATCCGTTCCGCCGCAATGATGGCTCAGGGGATGGTGCCTCCAGCGCGTGACCCGGCTCGAAGCAGTCACGCAGAAGACGCAACGCACGGCAGCGGCGTCCGCCGTGCTCCTGGGTCCACAGTTCCACCAGCTGCAGGAGCCGCAGCCACACCGCCAGCGGCCCCATCAATTCCCCGTCCCGGCGGCGCGGTGGAGCCGGGCGTGTCAGCCGTTGCAGCAGCGCCAGTTCAGAGGCATTGAGCACGAGCATCGCCCCAGGCACCGCGCCGATCAACAGCCCTTCGCTGGGCACCAGGCTGCAGCGCCAGTCCCAGTTGCCGATCGGTGGCTCCAGCGGCTGCCCGCTGCGGCCGCAGCACTGCAGCGGCAGGCCATAGCCGCCCAGGGCCAGCAGATGCACGCTGCCCTGCACCGCGATCGCCAGGGCCTCAACGCTCTCCTGCCGCTCGCGCACCACGGTGTCTAGACGCCCCAGCTGCATCAGCAGATCCTCCAGCACCCCGTGGACGCCATCGCCGCCCGGCACCAGCAGCAGGGCCAGCTCCGCCAGCGCCTGAGCGGCAGCGAGCGTTTCCAGCCGCTCCGCCAGCTGGCTGTAGGTGCGCTGCACCTGCAACTGCCGAACCCGCCGCAGGCCGCGGCCACCGCCCACCTGCAGCTGGAGCAGGGCCAGCGGCACCGCTGCCGCCAGGCTGCTGCGCGGCCGGCGCGCTCCCGGCACCGCCAGCCGCACCAGCCCCTCGGCGTCGGTGAGCAAGGTAAGCAGACGGTCGTTTTCGCCGAGGGGCCCGCTCTTGAGCACGAGCCCCTCCAGGCGCGCCGCGCCGCCACTCACGAGCCAGGGGGTGTGGCGGGGCTGCGCAGCGCCTGCATCAGTGCCACTCCACGGCTGGTGCCGAGCCGGCTGGCGCCGGCCTCCACCAGCTCGAAGGCCTGTTCCAGCCCAGTGATGCCACCGGAGGCTTTCACGGCCACGCGGCCGCGGGCCAGCTCGCGCAGGTGCTGCACCTGGGCCACGCTCACCGGCGGACCGAAGCCGCTGCCGCTCTTGAGGAAGGCGGCGCCGGCATCGATGGACGCCTCCACCAGCAGGGCCAGGGCGGGATCACTCAACCTGCCGGCCTCGAGAATCACCTTCACCGGCAGGCCCAGCTCCACGATCGCACCGATCTCCTCGTAGACGGCGCTGCCGTTGCCATCGGCGAGGGCGCCGAAGTCGGGCACGATGTCCAGTTCGTCGGCGCCGGCGGCAGCGGCGGCTTCCGCCTCGGCCCGTTTGATCGCCGCCGGCACCGCGCCGAAGGGGAAGGCCACCACCCCGATCAACCGCACGCGGCTGGCGTTGCCCAGCCGCTCCCGGCCGCAGGCCAGCCAGCGCGAGGCGAGGCAGACACCGGCGAAGCCGAAGTGGCGGGCCTCGTCGCAGCAACGATGCACGGCTTCGATCCCATGATGGGGATCGAGAAGCGCGTGATCAGTGAGCGGTGCCAGGTCGGGGCGTTCGTGGCGCAAGAGTTCAGGAATCCCGCGGTTGAATCACTCCGAAGCCACCATGATTGCGGCGGTACAGCACCTGAATTCCTCTCGTCTTCTCATCACGAAACACGTAGAAATCGTGATCGATCAGATCAAGCTGGTGCAGCGCCGCTTCCAGGCTCATCTCAGGCATGGCGAAATACTTGCGCCGCACAGCGGGCACCGGCAGTTCCGGTTCGCGGCCGGCCAGAAGATCGGCCGTGAGCGCCGTTGTGTCGGTGGTGCCGTCTTCGAGGCCGACCGCCTCCTGCACGTCGCTCTGGTGGTGATCGGTGAGGCGCTCCTTGTAGCGGCGCAGCTGGCGGCTGAGTTTTCCCGCCACCATATCGATGCTGGCGTAAAGGTTTTCGCTGCGTTCCTGGGCGCGAATCACGAGGCCGTTGGCGAACACGGTGACCTCCGCCGTCTGCTGGGGAACCCGGGGGTTGCGGGCCACCGACAGATGGACATCCGCCTCCTTGACCAGCCCCTCGAAATGATTGATCGCCCGGGTCAGTTTGTCTTCCGTGTACTCCCGGATGGCTGGGGTGACGTCGAGATTGCGACCGTGGATCAACAGCTTCATCGAACCGCTCCTTTGGCGATCGGATTGCAATAAGCCTAGGAAGCCAGGCGCATGAAACCACTTCTCGATGCAATCCGTTTTGAACCCCCGGCGCCGGTGGAGTTCACTCAGGCGTGGCACTGGCAGCAGCAGCTGCGTGATCGCCTGCTGACCAACCCCGCGGCTCCGGAAGCGCTGCTCCTGCTCCAGCACCTGCCCTGCTACACGCTCGGTCGCGGGGCCAGCTCAGGGTTTCTGCGCTTCGATCCCCAGGCTCCGCCTGCGCCCCTGCACCGCATCGATCGCGGCGGGGAGGTGACCCACCATCTGCCCGGCCAGCTGGTGCTCTACCCCGTGCTCGATCTGCAGCGGCACGGCGCTGATCTCCACTGCTATCTGCGCGCCTTGGAGGGGGTGGTGATCAGCGTGCTGGCGGAGCTGGGCCTGGTGGGGGAGCGGATCGAGGGGCTCACCGGTGTGTGGCTGGAGGGGCGCAAGCTGGCGGCGATCGGGGTGGGGGCGCGCCGCTGGATCAGCCAGCACGGCCTTGCCCTGAATGTGAACTGTGACCTGGGGGGATTCGAGGCGATCGTGCCCTGCGGTCTGGAAGGGCGGGCGGTGGGCCGGCTGAGCGACTGGTGCCCCGGGATCACCCCCGACCAGGTGCAACCGCTGCTGAGCCGGGCGGGTGCCGAGGCGTTCGGACTCACGCTCCGACCACCGGAGCCCGCCGAACGGCTCTGGGGGTGTTAAGCCTGTGCCACCATCGGCTGCAAGGCAGTGAAAGCACGGGCGGAGATTTCCTGGTCGGGTGACCGGAAGGACTGTCAGGCGCTGGCCGCTCGCGAGGACCTCAGCCAGATCACCGGGCTGGAGCAGATCTGGCCGGAAGCGGCCCAGCGCTACGGCACAGCCGTGGCCCTGGAGGCTCCCCACACCACCCCGCCTGAGCAGCTCAGCTTCTGCGACCTCAACGCCGCGATCCTGGAGGCCGCCGCTGCCTTTGCCTCCCTGGGCGTGGCCCCCGGCGATGTGGTGGGCCTGTTTGCCGAGAACTCGCCGCGCTGGCTGATCGCCGACCAGGGGCTGATGCGGGCCGGCGCCGCCGATGCGGTGCGGGGCAGCACGGCGCCGGTGGAGGAGCTGCGCTACATCCTCGAGGACTCCGGCGCAGTGGGGCTGGTGGTGGAATCGGCCGCGCTGCTGCAGCGCCTGGCCCTGCCGCCCGAGCAGCTCGCCCGGCTGCGTTTCGTGGTGCTGCTGGAGGAGCCGGCCGGCGCGGGCGCACTGCCGCTGCCCGAGCAGGTGATGGGCCTCAGCTGGCCCGACTTCAGCGCCCGCGGGGCCGGCGTGGCGCCACCGCCGCTGCCACCGGTGGCGCCGGAGCGCCTGGCCACGCTGCTCTATACCTCCGGCACCACCGGCCGGCCCAAGGGCGTGCCGCTCAGCCACGCCAACCTGCTGCATCAGCTCCGCACCCTCGGGGTGGCGGTGAATCCCCGCCCCGGCGATCGGGCGCTGAGCGTGCTGCCGATCTGGCATGCCTATGAGCGCACGGCCGAATACTTCCTGCTGGCGGCCGGCTGCCGCCAGACCTACACCACGCTCAAGCACCTGCGCGGTGACCTGCAGGCGGTCAAGCCGCACTACATGATCAGCGTGCCCCGCCTCTGGGAAGCGCTTCTGGCGGGCTTCGAGGATGCGCTGGCGGCCATGCCCGCCAAGCGCCGCAGCCTGATCGAGAAGGCACTGGCTGCGAGCCGCTTCCATGGGCTGCAGCGCCGCCGCGCCAGGGGCCTCACCCTGCAGGTGGAGCCGCCACTGGCCCGGCTTACGGCGGCGCTGCTCAGTGCGGTGAGCTGGCCGGTGGATGCGCTGGCCGCTGCGCTGCTGTGGCCGAAGGTGAGGCAGCAGTTGTCGGGAGGGGTGCTGCGCACGGCGATCAGCGGCGGCGGTGCCCTTTCCCTGCACGTTGACAGCTTCTTCGAGGCGATCGGCATCGAGCTGCTGGTGGGCTACGGCCTCACCGAAACCAGCCCGGTGCTTGCCTGCCGCCGGCCCTGGCGCAACCGCCGCGGCAGCGCCGGCCAACCCCTGCCGGACACCGACTTGAAAATCGTCGATCAGGAGAGCGGCGCGCCATTGGGCTGGGGCGAGCGGGGCCGGGTGCTGGCGCGCGGTCCGCAGGTGATGGCCGGCTACTTCAACAAGCCGGAAGCCACCGCTGCCGTGCTCGATGCCGACGGCTGGTTCGACACCGGCGACCTCGGCCACCTGCTGCCCGATGGCTCCCTGGTGCTCACCGGCCGCGCCAAGGACACGATCGTGCTCAGCAGTGGCGAGAACATCGAGCCCGGCCCGCTGGAGGAGGCCCTGGTGGCCCATCCGCTGGTGGAGCAGGTGATGCTGGTGGGGCAGGACCGCCGCCAGCTGGGCGCCCTGGTGGTGCCCCGCGCCGAGCCGCTGGCGGCCTTTGCGGCGGCGGCCGGTCTGCCGGCGCCCGCTGGTGCCGGTGCCGCTGTGGAGGCCGATGCCCTGTTGCTGCGTGCCCTCAAAGGTGAGTTCAACCGCTTGCTGGCGGCCCGCCCCGGTTCGCGCCCCGACGAACGCCTGGCCGGGGTGGCACTGGTGGAGCCGTTCACGATCGACAACGGCCTGCTCACCCAGACGCTGAAACAGCGGCGTGACCGCATCACCCAGCGGGACCAGGCGGCAGTGGAGGCCATCTACGCCGGTTGACCCCCGCTCCACCGGCTGACAGCCTGGTAGCTGCTACCAACCCCCCATGTCCGACGGCCAAACGCTGACCATCAAGCGCACCATCACGGTGCGGGCGGTGGTGACACCGCGCTGGAAGGAAGATGCCGAGCGAGAGCTCAGCGGCGCTGTCGCCAACACCGATCAGCAGCTCGCTCAGCTGGAGCAGGAGGGCCAGCAACTGGTGGATGAGATCCGCCGCCAGAGCATGAATCCGCTCGATCCACGGGTGCAGGAGCAGGTGGGCTCAGTGCAGCAGCAGGTGGCGGCCAAGCGCAGTGAACTGGAGGAGCAGAAGCGCGCCATGCTCGAACAGCAGCGCCAGGTACGCGAACTGGAGTTCGAGCAGATCGTGGATCAGGGCCAGATCGAAGGCGCCTGCAAGATCAAGGTGGGCGACAACCTGGTGCAGAAGCTCCAGGTGGCGGTGCTGGTGCGCGATGGCGTCGTGGAGGCGATCGAGGGGGGCTGAGCTCCGGGGTGGCGACGGCGTGGCGCGTAAAATCCCGTCGCCGGCTGCATCGGGACCAGGACTTTGGCGACCTACGAAATCTTCATGCCCGCCCTGAGCTCCACGATGACGGAGGGCAAGATCGTGGAGTGGCTGAAGCAGCCCGGCGACCGCGTCGAGCGCGGTGAGTCCGTCCTGGTCGTCGAATCCGACAAGGCCGACATGGACGTGGAGGCCTTCCAGGAGGGCTTCCTGGCCGCCGTGTTGATGCAGGCCGGTGGCACGGCACCGGTGGGCGAAACGATCGGTCTGATTGTGGAAACCGAAGCGGAGATCGCCGCTGCCCAGGCCGGTGCCCCCAGCGCGCCCGCTGCAGCCCCCGCTCCTGTGGCCGCCCCTGCCTCGCCCTCACCCGTTGCCGCACCGGTTGCGCCGGCGGCTCCGGTCGCTGCGGCTCCCCCGGCGCCAGCGGCTGTTGCCGCTGCCAGCCTGCCTGTGGCTGCTGCTCCGGCGGCGGGCAACGGCCGGGTGGTGGCTACTCCCCGCGCCCGCAAGCTGGCCAGCCAGCTCGGGGTCAAGCTGGAAGCGCTCAAGGGCAGCGGCCCCCATGGCCGCATCCAGGCCGAGGACGTGGAGCGGGCTGCCGGCCAGCCCGCCTCGGTGGCCCGGGTTGCGGAAGGCAGTGCCCCCTTCACGGCCGCCGCTCCCGCTGCCGCTGGGGCTTCGGCCGGTGGCGGTGCCTCGGCCGCACCCGCGGGCCAGAGCTTCGGCCGCCCGGGAGAGACGGTGGCCTTCACCACCCTGCAGGGGGCGGTGAACCGCAACATGCTCGCCAGCCTCGCGGTTCCCTGTTTCCACGTGGGCTACACGATCACCACCGATCGGCTCGATGCCTTCTACAAGCAGGTGAAGAGCAAGGGCGTCACGATGACGGCCCTGCTCGCCAAGGCGGTGGGCGTGGTGCTCGCGCGCCATCCCCAGGTGAACGCCGCAGCGAGCGAAACCGGCATGGTGTACCCCGCCTCCGTCAATGTGGCGATCGCCGTGGCCATGGATGACGGCGGCCTGGTGACGCCGGTGCTGAAGGAGGCCGATCGCACCGATCTCTACAGCCTGTCGCGCAACTGGGCGGACCTGGTGTCCCGCTCCCGCACCAAGCAGCTCAAGCCCGACGAGTACAGCACCGGCACCTTCACCCTCTCCAATCTCGGCATGTTCGGGGTCGACCGTTTCGATGCGATCCTTCCGCCCGGCACCGGCGCGATCCTGGCGGTGGCGGCCTCCCGCCCCACGGTGGTGGCCAACGCCGATGGCTCGATCGCCGTCAAGCGCCAGATGCAGGTGAACCTGACCGCCGACCACCGGGTGATCTATGGCGCCCACGGGGCGGCGTTCCTCAAGGATCTGGCCGACCTGATCGAACACCGGCCCGAAAGCCTGGCGCTCTGAACCGACGGTGTCGAACCCTGCCGCCGGCTCCCTGAGCCATCCGGACACGCTGCTCTCCAGCTACAGCTTCCATCTGCCCGAGGAGCGCATCGCCCAGCGGCCGGCGGAACCGCGCCATGCGGCCCGCCTGCTGGCCGTGGAGCCGGAGCCGGCTCCGCCGCGGCACTTAACGGTGTGGGATCTGGCCGAGGAGCTCAAGCCCGGCGATCTGCTGGTGGTGAACAACACCCGCGTGCTCAAGGCGCGGCTGGCGGCACGGCGCCGCACCGGCGGGGCCGTGGAACTGCTGGTGCTGGAACCCCGCGGGGAAGGGCGCTGGTTGTGTCTGGCACGGCCCGCCAAACGCCTCCACCCCGGTGAGGAGCTTGAGCTGCAGGCTGCTGGGGGACTGTCGCCGCAGGCCACTGATGGACCACCGCTGGTGGTCACAGTGCTGGAGGTGGATCAGGCCAGCGGCGGCCGGGTGATCCAGTTCCCGCCCCACTGCGTTGATGCCGCAGCTATCGAGGCGCTCCTGGATCGTTACGGCAGCATGCCCCTGCCGCCCTACATCCACCAGCAGGACAGCAGCGACGACGAGCGCTACCAGACGCGCTACGCCGACAAACCCGGTGCCGTGGCAGCACCGACGGCGGGGTTGCATCTCAGCGACGAGCTGCTGGCGGCTCTGAAGGCCCGCGGGGTGCGCCTCGTGGCGATCACGCTGCACGTGGGGCTGGGCACCTTCCGGCCGGTGGAAACGGAAGATCTCAGCGCGCTCGAACTCCACAGCGAATGGGTGGAGGTGTCGGCGGAGGTGGTGGAGGCGGTGGCCAGCACACGCGCCGCTGGCGGGCGGGTGATCGCGATGGGCACCACGAGCGTGCGGGCGCTGGAAGGGGCTGCCGCCGCGTCAGCGGATGGCGTGCTGCAGCCTTTTCAAGGGCCGGTGGCCCTGGTGATTCAGCCCGGGTTCCGCTTTCGGGTGGTGGAAGGGCTGATCACAAACTTCCACCTGCCGCAGAGCTCGCTGCTGCTGCTGGTGAGTGCCCTGATCGGGCGTCCCCGGCTGCTGGAGCTCTACGCCACGGCGATCAACGAGGGTTACCGCTTCTTTTCCTATGGCGATGCCATGTGGATTGCCCCGGCAGCGGTGCTGCCGGGGGCCAGGCCCTGAGGCCCTGAGGGTTCAGGCGGCAGCCAGATTGGCGGCCACGAACTCCCAGTTCACCAGCTTGTCGAGGAAGGTGGAGATGTAATCCGGGCGGCGGTTCTGGTAATCGAGGTAGTAAGCGTGCTCCCACACATCCATGGTGAGCAGGGCCTTCTGGCCATGCGCCAAGGGCAGATCGGCATTGCCGGTCTTGGTGATCTTGAGGGTGCCGCCATCCAGCACCAGCCAGGCCCAGCCGCTGCCGAACTGAGTGGCGCCGGCAGCTTTGAACTGCTCGGTGAACACATCAAAACCGCCGAAATCAGCATTGATCTTGTCGGCCAGAGCGCCGCTTGGGGCACCGCCGCCGCCGGGCTTGAGACCCTGCCAGTAGAAGGTGTGGTTCCAAACCTGGGCGGCGTTGTTGAAGATGCCCGCCTTGCTGGCGTCGCCGGCCACAGCCAGGATCACCTCGTCCAGGGATTTTCCTTCCAGATCGGTGCCTTCCACCATCTTGTTGAGATTGGCCACGTAGCCCGCGTGGTGCTTGCCGTGGTGGAACTCCAGGGTCTGGCGGGAGATGTGCGGCTCGAGCGCGTCGAGTTCGTAGGGAAGCGCGGGCAGCTGGTGAGCCATTGGTGGGTTCGAAAGAAGATGAAGAGCGGAGACGGGCTGACGCGTGGAGCGATCCGCGGAGCGAACCCTTCCGCCGGTGTGAACCCGCCCGCTGGTGTGATCATTTTAACAATCACACCCATCATCACGCCGTGAAGGCGGGGGGGCGAATCAGCCGCCGACGCGCAGCAGCTCCACTTCGAAGGTGAGGGTGGCGTTGGGGGGGATGACGCCGCCGGCGCCGCGCTCGCCGTAGGCCAGATCAGGCGGGATCACCAGCTTGCGCTTGCCGCCCACCTTCATGCCGGCCACCCCTTCATCCCAGCCCTTGATCACCCGGCCAGCGCCGAGCGGGAAGCTGAAGGGCTGATTGCGGGAATAGCTGCTGTCGAATTCCTTGCCATTCTCGAGGGTGCCGCGGTAGTTCACCAGCACGTTCTGGCCGCTGATCGCTTCAGCGCCTTCACCGATGCTGACGTCAATGATGCGCAGCCCGCTGGGGGTGACCCGTTCCTTGGCTGCCACCATCTCACCGCCGAGAGCGCCGGCGCCACCTCCCTGGGCCACGGAGGAATCGGTGCTGGAGTCAGAAGCCATGGCAAAAAGTGTGGGGTTGGGGTCGTCGGGGTCGAGTTCGAAGCGGTTCACGGCCATGGCCGCAGCAGGCTGCGCGGTGACGGCTGCCGCAGCATTAGCGGTGGGGGCCGCAGTCGTGAGCGCGGCACTTGTGCCTGCCGCCTCCACCGTGCTGGGGGCCACCAGCTGGCTGACAAGAGCCACCAGCAGGAAGGCGACGCAGAGGGTCGAGCTGATCAGGATGTCGCGCATGGCGGACGGGCGGGTCAAGGCACAAACGGTGGCAGGCCCGATTCTGCCAGCGGGCACTGCGGTTTCCGGCCGAGGTCGCATTCAGTCGCTGCTGTCCTCCGTCTCCCGGCGGGCGCGCAGGGCCTGCTCGAGCCGGTCGATGCGACCACGCAGCTCGTCCACCTCCCTCTGCCGCGCCAGCCCCAGGTCCTGGAGAAACGACTCCACGTTGCGCTCCACCGTGCGGCCTGCCTGTTTCTCCAGCTCGGGGTTGTCTCCCCGCAGGGCTCGCAGCACGTCATCCACCAGGGCGGTGGCCTGGCCGGGATCGAGCCGGCCGCTGGTCACCCACGACTGGGTGACGCTGCGCAGCCGCTCAGCCACCATCGAACTGGTGCCGAGCCCACGCAGCAGCAGCTGTTGCAGCAGATTGTCCCGTTCCATGGCGACAACGTTCGGTGCCCCATCCTGGTCTCCCGCCCTGGACCCAAGCCATGGGCGATGACCGGCCGCTGCCCTGGGCCACGCGCCCGCTCACGGCTCCCTTCACCGCCGTCTTGGCGGGTGCGCTGGCGGGCGTGACGTTCGCCCCGTGGGGCTTTCCGCCCCTGCTGTGGCTGGCGTTGGTGCCGCTGTGGGGGCAGACCACGCCGGCTGGCGCTGCCCTGTGGGGGGCGGCGGCGGTGCTGGTGAGCCACCGCTGGCTGCTCTGGCTCCATCCGCTCGACTGGGTGGGGGTGCCGCTACCGCTGAGCCTGCCCCTCTGCCTTGCCCTGTGGGGTGCCCTGGCGGTGCTCGGTGCCGCCCTGGTGGCGCTGTGGAGCCTGCTGGTGCGCCGCCTCGATCCGCGTCGCTGGAGCACGGCTTTGCTGGCGGCCGCGCTCTGGGGTCTGGCGGAAGTGACGCTGGCCACCGGGCCGCTGTTCTGGATCGGGCTCGGGGCCTCGGCCCTGCCCGGCGACCGGCCCCTGGCCGGGCTGGCGGCACTGGGCGGCAGTGGCCTGGTGGCGGCGGTCCAGCTGTTGATCGGCTGGGGTCTCTGGCGGGTGCTGGCCGGCGGCCCGCAGCGGCGGCGTCGCAGCGGTGTGCTCCTGGCGGCCTCGATCCTGCTGCTGCACCTGATCGGCTGGAGCCAGCTGGGAGTTTTGGAAGGTCAGCGCCAGAGCACTGGTCAGAAACCGGACCAGCGACTGAGCCAGATCCCGGCCAAGCACACTGCAATCCAGCACAGCGAGGCCGTAGACCTGCGGGAGCTCGTGCTGGTGCTGCAGCCGGCGATTCCCACGCGGCGCAAGTTCGACGCCGATCAGCAACTCCTCCTACGCCGCCGTCTGGCCGCCGCTCAGGCGGAGGCGATGCAGCGGCAGGTGGATCTGCTGGTGCTGCCGGAGGGGGCTCTCGCCCTGGGGCAACACCTGCCGGCAACGGGGCCGGTGGAGGTGCTCAGCGGTGGCTTCCGGCAGGTGGGGAAAGAGCTGCGCAGCAGTGTGCTGCGCTTCCCGCCGGGCTCCCTCCAGCCCGTCTCCGCCCTCGACAAGCACCGGCTGGTGCCGCTTGGGGAATGGGTGCCGCTGGCGCGTTGGTGGCGCTGGGCCGGCCTGTCGGCGGTGGGCGGGGTGCAGCCCGGGGCGCCCTCGCGCCTGTTGCAGCGGCCGGCGGGCGCGCTCGCTGTGGCCATCTGTTACGAGCTGTCGAACGGCCGGGGGCTGGCGGCCGCCAGCCGCGCCGGAGCCGGCTGGCTGCTGGCCACAGCCAACCTCGATCCCTATCCCCCGCTCTTGCAGCACCAGTTCGCGGCCCTCAGCCAGCTGCGTGCGATCGAAACGGGCCGCTGGCTGGCCAGTGCCGCCAACACCGGTCCGAGCCTGGTGGTGGACCACCACGGAGTGATTCGCCAGCGGTTGGCCGCCGGGCATGCCGCCACCGGCCTGTTCGCGCTGGAGCACCGCACGGCGTGGACCCCCTACGTGCGCTGGGGCGAACTGCCCCTGCTGGTGCTGGCGCTGGTCGGCGGCGTCTGTCGGGCGGCAGCCATGAAAAAAGCCCCGCACAGGGCGAGGCTTGAAGGTTGATCAGGAAGCGACCGAAGGGCGCTTCGTTGAATCACCAACGGGTGAATTCAGTACCGGCTCAGTAACGGCTGCGGCCGCCACCACCACCGCCGTAGCCGCCGCCGCCACCACCGCCGCCGTAGCCACCGCCACCGCCGCCGCCGTAGCCGCCGCCACCACCGCGGTTGCCGCCGCCACCGCCGCCGCCACGCGGCTCAGCTTTGTTGACGCGGATCATGCGATTCATCCATTCGACGTTCTGGAGATCGTCGATGGCTTTCTGTTCTTCGGCATCATTGGCCAGTTCGACAAAGGCAAAACCGCGCTTCCGGCCGGTTTCCCGATCGAGAGGCAGGCTGCACTGGCGAACTTCCCCGTACTGACTGAAGAGGTCACGGAGATCCTCCTGTTCGGCATCGAACGAGAGGTTGCCTACGTAGATTGTCATTGAGCTGAGAAAAAACTTGAACGGATCCGTCGACGTCTTGAACAGACTTGTGGACTGGCCAGGGATCTAGGAATCAACCAAATCGTACAGGAGCTCGCCCCGTACGTCCGTCCAAGTCTCCCCGTCGTCGCGGTGTGTTTTCCACCCATTGCCAGCCCTCCTCCATGCCACTACGCCAGCAGCTTCTCGACGCCCTGGAGCGGCCCGGATCCCTGGCCGACGACGCACTGCTGGCCCTGATCCAGGGGTTGGAGCAGGAGGCGCCCGCCGATCTGGACCGCCAGCTGGAGCAGCTGACAGGCGTGTGGGAACTGCGCTGGAGCAGCAGCCAACTGCCTTATCTCAAAGTGGCGCCCTGGCTGGAGAACCTGCAGGTGCTGCTGCCGCAACAGGGCCAGGCGATGAACCTGCTGCGACTGGCGGGTCCCCTGGGGCCACTGGCAGCCATCGGCGTGCAGGCCCGCATCGCCGTCACCGGCGCCCAGCGGGTGAGCGTGACCTTCGAGCGGGGTGGTTGGCGCGGGCCCGAGCTGGCGGGCCGTCGGCTGGAGCTGTTCCGCGCCGTTCAGCAGGGATTTCCCGCCTGGCTGGATGTCACGTTTCTTGATGATCAGCTGCGCCTCAGCCGCGGCAACGCCGGCACCGTGTTTGCGCTGCGCCGCCGGCCCGATCTGGATCCCGACATGTTTCTGGGCGCCCTGGACCACCGGGCGGACGCCGCCCCATGACCCCCGCCACCCGGCCGGGCCACACGCCAGCGTGCTGGCACCGGCCGGCTGACCATGTCAGGTTGTGACCATGAACCGGTTCCCCGACCTGCCACCCGAGGTGCTGCTGATGGAGCCCCGGCATTTCGAGGAGTCGCTCGACGCTGTTCAGGCGGTGCGTGAACGCAAGACGGTGGTGCTCAACCTCACCGCGATGGCGCCCGAGGAGGCGCAGCGGTCGGCGGATTTCGTCTCCGGTGGCGTGTTCGCGCTCGATGGCCACCAGGAGCGGCTTGGCGAGATGGTGTTCCTGTTTGCTCCCAAAGGGGTGGGGGTGACCCGCGACGTGGGCGGTGGCGGCTGATCTGTCTCAGTCCTCCAGCACCTGCTCGCGCAAGGTGAGCTCCACCGCCAGGCCGGGTGCCTCCGCGTGAGGCGCCACCAGCACGCGGTGGCACCCCGCCTCCAGCACGAACGCGTCGCGGGCCTCATCGAAGCAGGCCAGACGCCGCAGCGGAATCCGCAAGGTGAGCGGCAGCGTCTGCCCCGCTGCCAGGGTCAGGCGCTGAAAGCCCACCAGCTGCCGCGCCGCCCTCGGCAGCCGCAGGCCCGGGGGCTCCACGTACACCTGCAGCACCTCGTCGCCTGGCACTGCCGCAGTGTTGTGCACCACAAGCGACACGGCCAGCATCTGCTCGTCGGGCCCTTGCGCCTGCGGCACCTGCTCCTCCGGCACGAGCCGGGCCACCAGCCCTTCATGGGTGAAGGCCGCGTAGGACAGACCCCAGCCGAAGGGGTAGGTGGCGGTGTGTCCCTGACGGCGGAGGCGGCGGTAGCCGTGCCAGAGGTCGTAGGTGAGGCGCCTGGCCCGGGGATCGAACGGCGGCAGGTGCGCTTCGCTGCTGGGCAGGGCGAACGGCAGCCGGCCTGAAGGGGACACCCGCCCGAAGATCACATCGGCCAGGGCCGCGCCCCCCTGCTCGCCGGGATACCAGAGCAGCAGCAGCGCCGGTACCTGCTGCCGCCACTCCTCACACAGGATGGCGCCGCCGCCCATCAGCACCACCACGGTGCGGGGGTTGGCTGCGGCCACGGCCCGGATCAGGCGCAGCTGCGCCGCAGGCAAACCCAGGAAGGTGCGGTCGCCGGAGGCGAAGTGACTGCCGGGCCGGGCCGAGCCCAGCCGCGCCAGGGCCGCGATCAGCCGCGTCAGCTGGCGCCAGAGTGGCGTGAGCCGCCGCCAGCCCAGCCAGCGCACCAGCGCGGCGGGGGGCGGCACCTGCTCGAGCACCGGGGCGATGTCCCCCGGGTGGATGTGCTCGCCTTCGTTGCGCCAATCCAGACCCACCACCACCACGGCGACATCGCTCGCGGCGGCCAGGGCGGCGGCGGCTGCCAGGTTCCGCCCCTCCTCGTGGCGGATGTCCATGGCGGGAGCCGCCGCCCGCAGGCCCGCCAGCGGTGTCACGACACTGCCGGCTGCGGGCCGGGTGTCGGAGGAGCCCCGGTCGCCCAGGTTGGGCTGCGCCGCCAGCCGGCCGATCACCGCCAGCGAGCCAGTGGCGGCCAGCGGCAGCAGCGGCCCCTCATTGCGCAGCAGCACGATCGCCTTGGTGGCCGCCTCCCGCGCCAGCGCCAGGTGATCCGCGCAGCGTCGCAGTGTGACCGGGTAGCGGCCGGCGGGCACGGCGAGTTGAACCCGCAGCTGGCGCAGCACCGCATCGTCAATGCGCGCCTGCAGGGCGGCGCTGAGGGGGTGGCCCGCTGCCGGCCCCAGGCTGCCCGCCAGGATCATCGGAAAGGGCATCTCCAGGTCGAGGCCCGCCTGCAGGGCGCGCGGCCCATCGCGCAGCCCGAAGATGAAATCCGTGACCACGAACCCGCGGAAGCCCCAGCGGTCTTTGAGGATGGCCTGCAGCAGCAGCGGGTGCTGGCCGCACCACTCGCCGTTCACGCTGTTGTAGGCGCTCATCACCGAGCCGGCGCCAGCGTCGACGCAGTCGCGGAAGTGGGGCAGGTAGAGCTCATGCAGCACCCGCGGGCTGGCCTGCACATCCACCAGGAAGCGGCAGCCGTCGATGGAGTTGAGCGCGAAATGTTTGACGCAGGCGATGGTGTGGCGCTGCAGTCCGCGGGTCAGGGCGGCGCCCATGGCCCCCACGTGCACCGGATCCTCGCCATAGGTTTCCTGGGCGCGGCCCCAGCCGGGATGACGCAAGAGGTTCACGCACACGGCTCCCACCCAGTTGGCGCCGAACGAGCGGGCCTCAAGACCGATCGCCACGCCGATCCGTTCCTCCAGCTCCGGATCCCAGCTGGCGCCACGGGCGATCGGCACCGGGAAGGTGGTGGCGCCGCCTTCGAGCACCACCCCACGCGGTCCATCGACGAAGTGCAGCCCGCCGATCCCCAGCCGGGGCACCACGCCGGCCGGCCATGGATGGCGGTGAGACGCGTCCTGGGTGGCGATCTCCGCCATCCCCGACCAGAACGGGGTGTCGCCATCGAGGCAGCCGAGCTTCTCCGCCGGGCTCATGCGCTCCAGCAGGGCGCGGGCTTTGCGCTCAATGGCCGCGGCGGGTCCGGCGCGGCCATTGAACAGGTGGGGGCGAGGCGGCGCCATGGCAGGGGGGTGGGCTCACTGTTCATGGTGCAGCCATTCCCAGCAGCAGGCCGCAGGCCGGCACCAACATCGACCTGGCGCTGGTGGAGAGCGGCCACGCCTTCGTGTTCCGCCGTTTCCTCAACCAGTGCGACGCCAAGGCCTACCTGGCGGCGGAGCAGCAAGCCATCCGGCGCCGTGCCGGCGTCTGGCAGGTGCCGGGGGGCCTCAGCCGCCCGTGGGACTTCAGCCGCGAACGGCGCAGCGGCGTGACCTCCCTCTCCGCAGATGGGGCCATGCAGGCTGCCAAGGAAGCCATGTTGCTAAGCAAAGACCTGTCAACGAACGCTGAGTGGGCCATGAGCAGAGCATGGTGGCCCAATGTGGTGCTTCCCGAAGTCAGGAGCACGTCATGCCAGTGATGCCAATGGTGCTCAGAGATTCGCTGGCCAATGCAAGAATTCGGCATTGCCGTCTGAGAGATCGACTTCACTCTGCGGCCAGGTCAATGAGAAGAGGATGAATCTGGCTTGGTTCTCTACTCTCATTGCTGTATTCATCGGCTTCGTTTGCTTTTTTCAGCGGTGGATAGGCGGCACATCCTTGTTGTGCCAAGGGTGAATTCCTTACCCATGACCCATGCCCGGCGCTGCGTCTGTCCCTTCTCCACATTGCTGACCCGTCCTGATCGCTGACGCGCCCAGCTCGCGCACCCTCACGACTCGCCTGTGCCCCCCCAGCTGCCTTTGCCCCCCGGCCACAGCCTCAGCCCAGCAGGCTGGCTTCCACGGTGAGGCCAGGCCCGAAGGCCAGGGCCACCCAGGGGCGGGGAGCGTTGCTGCGGCGCAGCCGCTCGAGGATGAACAGGATCGTGGCCGACGACATGTTGCCGAACTGGCGCAGTACGGCGGCCGAGGGCGCGATCTGGTGGGGCTCCAGCTCCACCGCCGTGGCGACCGCCGCCAGGAGGCGTGGCCCGCCAGGGTGCAGGGCCCAGGACCCGATGGCGGCGAGGGGTTGCCCTCGGGAGCTGAGCCATCGTTCCAGCCAGGGGCGCAGGTGGGTAGCCACGGCCGCCGGCACCTTTGTGGAGAGGGTCATCTCGAAGCCGTGGTCGGCGATGGTCCAGGACATCAGATCGCTGCTGCCCGGAATCAGGGTGGAGCCGGAGGCCAGCACCTGCAGCGGCGGGGCGTCACCGGCTGCCCCTGCCGCTCCGGCAGCCCCCGTGGCCACCAGCGCACCGGCCCCGTCGGCGAAGAGGGCGTTGGCCACCACTTTCTCCGTATCCCAGCCGTAGTGCATGTGCAGGCTGCAGAGCTCCACGGCGCAGAGCAGCACGCAGGCGTTCGGATCGGCTTCCACGAAGGCCCGCGCCACCCGCAGGCCGTTGAGCGCGCCGTGGCAGCCCATGAAGCCCACATGGGTGCGTTCCACATCGGGGTGGAGGGGCAGCTGGGCCATCAGGGCCAGATCGAAGCCCGGCGCCTGGAACCCCGTGCAGCTCACCGTGACCAGGTGGGTAATCCGCTCTGCAGCCAGGTCGGCATCCGCCAGAGCCCGGCGTGCCGCCTCCAGCGCCAGGGGTTCAGCATGGGTTTCGAAGGCCCGGAGCCGCGCGCCGGTGGAGGGGCTGCTCTCGCCGTAGAAGGGCATGCGGCCATCGATGCCCGCCTCGTGCTCCGCCGACTCCAGCAGCACGCTGTGGCGCAGGTTCACCCCGGAGCGCCGCTGGATGCGCGCCAGCAGGGCCGCCCGCTCCGGTGTGGAAGCGGAGATGCGCGCGGCCATCGCCGCCGATTCCGCCGGGCTGATCCGGTGGCGGGGAACGCTGGTGCCGACGCCGAGGATCGTCAGGGGCATCGCAGCAGCCGTTGCGGCAGGGAAGGCAGGCGAGACGCTGCCCAGAACAGGCCCCGGCTGCTGGTGGGGTGGCGCAGCGCCAGGGCCAGGCCACGACAGAGCAGCTGCCGGCGGCCGATCCGTTGCCGGTGCAGCTCACGCCAGCGGCGCTCGATCGCCGGCTGCCAGCTGCCGGTGCCCTCGAGCACCAGCGGCGTGGCGGCGACGGCGGCGGCGAGGGCCCAGCCCATGCCTTCTCCAGTGAAAGGCTCCACATAGCCGGCGGCATCGCCGAGCACCAGGAAGCGATGGCCCGCCAGGGGGGTGGTGCGGCGACTGAGCGCCGGTGTGCTCTGCCAGGCGGCCTCCGCCAACTGGGGAATGGCGGGAAAACCGGCCTCCGCCAGCACCTGCCTGGCCGCCGCCGCGGCGCCTCCACACTCCTGCAGCAGGGCGCGATCGAAGGCCGCTGCCAGGTTGAGGCTGCCGTCCTCCACCCGCACCAGGCCCACGTATCCCTGGCGGCCCACCGCCATGTGGATGGTGCCCTCCTCCCAGCGGCTGTGGCTCCCCGCCAGCACGCAGCCGGCCCCCAGCCGGGAGCGGGGGCTGATGCGGGTGTGGGCAGAGGGCTCGTGCTCCAGGCTGCGGTTGGCCAGCCCCGCCGCCACCAGCACCACGGACGCCTGCACCAGCTCCTGCCGCTGTCCCTGCCGTAGGCAGACGCTGCGGGTTTGGGTACCGGTGCGGGGGGTGACGCCACCCAGCTGCGCGGTGGTGCGGGGGCGGAACACGGCACCGGCGTTGACGGCCGCCTCCACCAGCGCCTGATCGAAGCGACCGCGGGAGAGGGCCCGCCCCGGCGGCAGGGCGCAGGTGGTTTCCCGTCCGCCCAGGCCGAGCCGCAGCCGCCGCAAGGGTCGCCCGCCCAGGTGTTCGAGCATGTGGCCCTGGCCCACGGAGGCGAGGGCCGCCTGGGCCTGGGCGTTGAAGCAGGAGCCGCACACCTTCCAGCGCGGAAAGCTGCGCTTCTCCACCAGCAGCACCGTCAGACCGCGACGGGCCAGATCCAGGCTGGCCAGGGCGCCGGCGGGCCCGGCCCCGATCACCAGCACGTCCCAGGGCTTGCCCGGTTGGCGTTCAACCACGGGACCAGCTCAGCAGGTAACGCTCCGGCCAGCAGCGCTGGATCCTGGCGCCGCTCAGCCCGGCCCGATCAGCCATGGCCGCCACCTCAGCGGGCTGGAAGGCCCCTTGCACCGACAGCGGTCCATCGGTGTGGACGATCCAGGAGCGGCTGAGCAGCCGGGTGCCGGCCCAGGCCAGGCCATAGCCGAGCGGGCTGCGGATCAGGTCGTTGACGAGCACGAGGTGACGGGCCCGGCGGGCCATCAGGGCCAGCAGTACCTCGGCGTCGTGGTCGCCCAGGTGGTGCAGGAACAGGGAGGTGATCACCACGTCATAGCCAGCGGGCGCGGCTCCGTCCGGACCGGAGGGCAAGGGATTCGCCAGGGCATCGGCCTGGAAGAAGCGCGCCGCGGCGCCGCGGCGTTCCGCATTGGCGCGGGCGATCGCCACAGCGCTGGCACTGATGTCGCAGCCCTCCAGGATCAGCGGCAGCTTGCTGCGCCGGGCCAGCAGGACCAGATCAATCACGGTGTCACCGCCGCCGCAGGCCAGATCGAGCACCCGCAGCGGCTGGTCTGGCTGCCGCGCCGCCAGCGCCGCGATCGGCGCGAACAGGGAGGCGGAACAACGGCTCAGGGCATTGATGCGGCGGAGACCCGCCAGGGCCCGGGCGTGATCGGCGGGGTCGATGCCCGGCTGATCCATCACTTCAGGTATCCGTTCCCTGCGGCTCAGGGCGTTCAGGCTCGGCATCGCCTCGGCTTGTCCTGAGAGGGCATGCACGAATGATGGCGACGCCGGGTGGGCAGAGGGCGTCGTGCGGGGTTCCTCGTTGATCCGTGCGGCAGGGCAGCACCCCTGCTGACCGAGGGCTGGCAGCGATGGCAGAGCTTTTCCGAAGGCGTTGAGCAAACGCCGCACCCAGAGCATCCGTTCAAGTGCTTGGGCGTGAAGCTCCTGCGGCCTCAACCAAACCAGGCACGGAGGTCTCAGAGATGCATCGGTTGCGGAGCACCCGGCTTGTGTCGAGGCACCCTCCACAGCCTTGATGTGGAGATTGGCAGCACCAGCCATTGGAGCGGTGTGATCCAGCCATTGTTGAGAAGCTCGATCACCGGCTACAGCCGTGACGACCACCGCCCAGCACCTTCTCAATGGACTCATCGCCGGACTGGCTGCGGGGCTCACCCTCGCTCCTCCGGCGCAAACCGCCGAGCGGCTCGGGGCCATCCCCGCAGTCTTCCGGGGCCTCTGGATGGCAGAGGCGCGGCACTGCACTGCCCCGCAGAGCGACGAGTCGTGGCTTCGCATCGAAGCCGATCGCCTCAGCTTCTATGAGAGCAGTGGGCCGGTGCTGGCGGTGGCGGGAGAGGGGCCCGAGCGGATCGGCGTGATCATCGCGCTCTCCGGGGAAGGCAGTACCTGGCTGTACCTCGGCCTGCTGAGCCTGGATCCGGGCGGAGACCGCCTGCGGCTGGTCAGCACGGGGGTGGAGGGTGAAGTGTTCCGGGTGCGGTGTTAGACGCGCTGAGCCAGCTTCAGGGCTGGTTGACGTTGCACTCCCGCAGACTCCCAGCGATCGCAGTGATCAGGTTCTCAGCCTCATTGCGCCAGTCGCTGCGGAACTTAAAGCCCAGCACCACCGTTTCTCGATTCTGAAGCCGCAGGGCGTAGACCTCGGCGAAGGAAGGAGCGGGAATCGAGGTGGAGAAGGCCAGCCCTTCAACACTGCGCTCCAGCAGGCGGCGCTGAATCGGCCTTCCCTGATGGGCCTGGCCGGCGAGGAACACCGTTGCCACGTAGGCACGCAGTTCGGCCGGGGTCATGCCGGCCTTGGCATCGGTGACGTCAAGCGGAAAGCGAACAGCGGTGAGGCTGAAGCGCTCGCTCTGCGCGTCGGCTGCCGGCGGATGCACCACAGACACAGCAGCGAGACCCACCGATAAGGGGCTAGAGAGGGCGCGTGGGGAACGGAAGCAGAGACCCTGCAGCGCCACGACCTTGTCGGGCCGGGCTGGAGCCTCACCTAGTGAAAGCACCAGACACAGAGCGAAGGCAATACCGGCGGCGGCAGGGCAACAGTTTCCCTTCAGAAAGGCAGCCTCTCGCCTGGCAGCCTGAAACAAGTAAGCCCTCCAGGCATGACTGAACCATGCGCGGAACCAGCGGGACGGTGTCACGACGATGCTCCATCCGTGGTTACCAGCATCCTCATCCAAAGGGTTCTAGGACGCGCCTCAACTGGGTCCACCTCGAGTGAACTCTTGAGCTTGCAGCTACTTGACCTCGCGCCTACGGCGATCAGTAGCAGACGATCGAGGCCGGGCCCCAATGGACTGTCGAAGTCTTGCTGCCCGTACGCAACAGCATGGCAGCAGCATCAACCACGCTCTCCATCATCCCGCCGAAGTGAACTGCATCGCCCTGCTCATCCGTCGCTGCCAGGGTTGGAGCACAGACCTGGCGTGCCAGGGGGACTGGGCACCCGAAGGCGCACGGCACCAACGACTAGCCGGCGGCCGCCGCGCCCTGCGCCCCCTGTGGTGATCGCCACCAGCTCCCACTGTGATCCAGCCCATCGCGCTGAGGTCTTGAAATGATCAGTCCATTCATGCCGATGAGCAGAAGCAACAGCTACGGCGTGATCACTTGATGAATCCATTCGGAAAACTCCACCGAGAGCTTGATGGTCATGTCAACTCGGTCGATGAGACCTGGTCGCTCGCCATCCGCTGGTAGTAGCAGGACGATCCGCTGGCAACTCGGCCGCACCAATCTACCGTGGCCCGACGGTCAACAATGTTCGTAGATCCTGTCCCACAATTCACCTCCCGCAGAGCCGACCAAGATCAACACCTTCCTCCTGACGGAAACAAACAAGAGAAGGCCTAAGGCCACGCCTGCCCAGGTGAAGTAGTCAGCGTATAACTTCAGCTGCCGTGCTGGAATCAGAGTACTGTTGCAGAACACTTGGCAATGACGATCGGACCACTGCGGAGGGCGCTGGTCAACGTCCTCATCAGCCACTTGAGCTTGTTGTGAGCCTCAACGCCTAACTGGATCTCCCCAAGAACTGGACAGCCCTCTCTCCCAATCCTTATCTGGTTTCGCGCGGCAAACTCAGCTGTTTGACACAAAGCCTGGAGACCAACCAACTCAGGGGCTTACTCATCTTGTGCATTTCCAGGAAGACCATCTCAACTCGAATCGAAGTTGAACTCGAACCACCATCGAAGGCCTGAAGTAGAGCTATCCGCCTGGTGCAACCCGAATGAGTCAGATCTCATCAAGCCACACCTCCCATACAGACCCAAGGAGCACCTTTTCGGGAATGCCTGCAGCGAAGGCACTCAACCACAGAGCTGGCAAAAGAACGCACCACATTGTTCGGGGCGCTTAGGGGCGCTTGATTGCGAGACCCGAGCGCAGCACTGGCCGCTGAATATGACCTGAATCTGCCAAGCCATGGTGGGCAGCGATTTGGATACGTTGCGGAGGTCCTCAAGCTACGTGCGGCTGTCAATCGCGCAGGAGGGGATTCGAAAAAGAACTCTCTGCTGACCGAAAGAGATTGCCCAACCGGAATACCTGCTGGAGTGTGATGAACAACTCTCGGTAGTGAAGTCAACTGATGCCCAGCAGGCCGCGGATGAAGGCCTCACCGCCGAACAGAACAACAGGTACCGATCAATGTTGAGGCTCGCAGCCGCCTGGTGCAGCAGCAGCCGATGCTTCAGGGAGGGGCTTGGGACAACCACGAGCGTGGGGTCTTGATCAGGCTCCAACGCAAAGCTCAGCAGTCTGCACAGGGCATCCCAGCAGCCGGAGTGCCAGCTCCACCTGCGCCTTGCCCACGCACACACGTTCACTGCCGCCAGAGGGCTGCAAGGCAATGGGCTCCCGGGTGCGGCGAAAAGCCCCCCCACCGGCGAGGTCAGGCGCCTGAAGCCATTATCATTTGAGGACACGACTTTATGGCTTCAGGCGGAGGGCTGGTTGCAACATGATGCAGATTTCGCCAGAAACGAGAAATGTCGATTGTCACAAGTGCGACTGGATTCTATGGCAGAGATGATTGCGGCTGAAGCTAATTTTTCATTACCAAACATCCATTCTCTTCACAAGCCCTGGGGTCAATGAAATGCTTGCCTTTGTTTTGTCCCGGCTATTCACTCATACGCTTCTCAGTGGTGTTCTGGGAGCGATTTTGGGTGTTGCTATTGGTGTTGTTACTGGGGCACTTCGGCGATCAATTCCAAGCACATTAGCAGTGAGCATAAGGGGCGCTTTTTTAGGCTGCATCCTGGCTTGCAGCAGCCCACTGATTTGCACCCCTGGCTCCCTGGAGTCTTGGGGAGCGGGGGGAGGGCTGGGATCATTGTCAGTACTGGTAAGCCTGGCTTTCATTGCCTTGGGAGGGCTAATTGGCGGACTGACTGCAAGCACATTTGGATACCGATGGGTGACGAGAATGAAACCCAGATTCTTTGCATGGACGATGAGTGGCATTTACATCTTCATGGCAGCTTCTCTTGCATATGGCTATCTCCGCTATTGCTTCGTTGGGTCATCGTATTGCTAAGCTCTATTCTTCCGTCAAAATCCGAGGCCGATCACAAAGGTCGGTTATTGGGATGCGATCTGGATGCGCCACATCATCCAAGCCGAAGATGGCGGGATGTTCTTTGCTTGAGCCAGGGAGAGCCGTCGCTACTGAATTGAACCGTTAGCAAGGGCTGCAGGCGAGCACATCTTCGGAGATGGCATCGGGGCTGCTTTGAGTCGCCACCATGCTGTTCATGCCAGGAGGTGATCATGACGCTGCTGGGAAGGGAAGCCACCCGGCGGGCACGCACACTTGGGCAGTTCGGCTCAGATGGGCCAGAAGCCACTCCCAGCACTGTGCCATCCACAGCGTCGTGCTCACTCATCAAGCGGATCGCCACTCGCTGACAACGCTAAAGCGCCCGCATGCATCAGTTCATTCACTTCATCGGCAAAGCCGATGCCAGGGAAAGACGTCGTCACCATGCTGCGCAGGCGGTGATCAATTGTGCGCGTCCCAACAGTGTTCTGCACTGATCAGGGGGTACCTGATTCGCGTCATGACGATCGACGCAACACGAGCCTGCCGATGTGTCTGAACATGCCGTTCTCCCTGGCCGGTGTCGCATGGCGGTGACATCGGGTCAGACGTCAACCAAGGCCTTGCATTGCACTCCGGGAGCTACTTGATGCTGATGAAGCCCAGCTGATCCTCAATCAAGGCGCTGCAGGTGGGAGCCTTCTGGCGCACCACCTCTGCGGCGATGCGCATGAGAACGTCCATTCTCCGCCCGACCGCCCATGGATAGCAGGTGTTCCATTCACTGATGTCGCCGATCAAGATGGATGCAACGGTGTCGCCACCGCAGAACTCCCAGTAACAGGAGATGGTGTTGATCCCTTCGTGGTAAACGACAACCCCGCTACGCCCGTTGTCGCTGATCTCCACCCACCATGGTGCAGAGAGGCTCCCGGTCACCGGCTGGCCGGCTCCAGGATGCGGTGGGAGGGAACCTCATGGAGAGCCATCAAGCGACGCTCAATGGTGGCTCCATTGGCCTTCATCCAGGCCGCCGTGGTATCTCCTACTTTTTGCCCATAGATGCGATGGCTGTAGATCACCGCAGTGCCACGACCATCTGCCAGCCTGAATCGCGCAAAGACAGCCTCGATAAAGTTACGAACAGGGAAAAGAACGACGATCAGATGTTCTGCGGGCTTCACGGCAGTGCGGGGAACCGATAAAGTGCGAACCACCACGGCCTTGTTCTGCTTGTAGTTATCGAGCACCCTATTGGCAACATTGGCCAGCCCATCCCCATCGCTGACACCTGGGTACGTGTTGATGGTTATCATGTCCGTCCAGCGACTCAGGTCAGTCTGATCAGATGGAGTGAACTCATGCTGATGTTTTGACGACCATCGAAGGAGATAAGTCTGATCAGCAAACTTCATCGTCAACGGAGAAGCTGGCGGCCCACCTGCCGCATGCGAGGCGATCGGCACAGTCATCATCAATACAGCTGTCAATCGAATCAAGCCACGAAGGTTGCGCATGCCACTTATGCGGGAATCTCACCGGGAAAGGCCCGAAGACAATCTTCAGGAACATGGGCAGGATACGCACTTGCGGTGCGCAGTAGCAGCAAGCGGCGACGTGCGGCTTCGAAGAGATGATGAAGAGGCTGTGAAGAAACCTTGGGGCTGACACTCATCCAGGCAAAACATCCCTTGCGCCATCTCAGCATCGGGCAGGGCCACGAACGCATCAGGCTGCCGTGTTAAGCCGCTTCGCTCGACATGATGGATGGTGCGGCCGTTCCCGGTGGGATCAAGGATCGTCAGCAGCACGCCCTGATTCACTTGGGAGAAGGTGCAGGAAGTCACGACGGGTCAATCCGTATGGAGGCGTGCCGCTGATTGATCTTCAGGTTCAAGATCCGGCAGCTCGATCCGGCAGCTCACTGAAGGACCCGCTCGGGCATGAGCCCTGGACCAAAGGCCTTGGACATCACTGACGCTTCTCCCGATTCCCCGGAGACTGCGCTTGCCGCCGCGCTGGGCGTGGCTTTGGGTAACGGGTTAGCGGTAGGCCGCAGTGGGCGCCGGAGCCTCACAATGGGATCGATACTCATCCTGGGCGCCATGACCATGCCGGATCTCAGCGCAGAACAGCCGGCCGGCGACCTCGATCTGCTGCGCATCCTCTGCTGTGTCGCCTGGTCCGATGGGGAGATGTCTGAGCAGGAGCGAAGGCTGCTCAAGAAGCTGGCGGAGCGCACGGCAGCGGCAGATGCCGGCCCAGAAGCCGCTTCCACCGCTGTGGATGCCCTTGCGGCCGAGGCGCTGGGGCCGGAGGCACTCGAGACGCTTCTGCCAAGGATCACCACGGCCGATGACCGGCAGCTGGCCGTGAAGCTTGCGTATCAGGTGCTTCGCATCAGCCGGCGACCGGAAGACACCTCGAGCATCAATACCGATGAGAAGTTGGCGTACCGGCGGCTGGTTGAGGGTCTGAAGATCGACGACCGAGAGATTCTCGAAGCCGAATGGGCGGCGGAGCAGGAGCTGGCCCAGCCGCCCGGCCTACTCGCCTTCCTTGCCAACCGCTTTCGAGGCCTGGGGGCCTGGGCAGACAACGACCAGCTGGAGCCGCCAGGCGCAACGCGCCCCTGAGCAGCTTGGCCAGGTGGCGGGATGGACCTGCGCCCCCAAGACCCAGAGGGCGAAGCGAAGGTGCAGCAGGTCCTTCGTTCGGCAATGGACAGGCAGGCAAGTCGATCCGTAAGGGTCAGCATCTCCTCTGCAGTTCCAGGGAGAGCCTTGCCAGAGAGATCTACGGCAAAGGCACTCCTGTACAGCGTTTGGTACAGGAGTGCCAGCCCAGTGACGTGGGACGCTCAGGGCCGCTTGATGCCGAGCGCCTGGGCGCCGTACTGCTCGCTGAACATGGCCTGGATCTGCCAGGCCCTCAGGAGCGTTTTGGACACCTTGCGCAGGTCTTCCAACTCCGTGCAGTTGTCGATGGCACGGGAGTGGGCTTCCACGAAGAACTCTCTGCTGACCGAAAGGGACTGGCTCATGGCGATGCCTGTGGGAGGGGTTGGAGCTGATCGGGGCGATGGCTTCAGCCGATGCCGAGCAGGCCGCGGGTGAAGGCCTCACCGCCGAGGGCGAATTCAGTGGCGAGCAGGGCGATGAAGCCGAGCATGGCCATACGGCCGTTGAGCTTCTCGGCGCGCTCATGGAAGCCCCAGCCGCTCTCGGCGCTCACCACTTCCATGCGGGGCTCGGTGGCGAAGGCATTGAGGCGGCCGCCGTCTTCGGTGGTGACGGTGGCGCCGCGAATGGTGGCGCGGTCAAGGGCGCTGGGGGCGGTGGCGGTGGCTTGGGCCATGGGGCTCTCGCTTGGGATGAGAGAACTGTAACAGACTGTTTCGGATTTTGAACAGATGTCGCTTCTGGGCGGCGATGGGGCCCCGCAGGTTGTACCTCAAGGGCGCTGCTGGTTGTTCCGCCAGCTCCTTTGCGCCCGGGCGGCCTTGCGGAACCAGAGCGGGTGCCCAGCCGGCCGAGATCCTGCTGCGCCCACCCCTTCCGCCGACCTCCTCCGCCTGTTCTGCCGCGGTGCCCTTTCCGGGGACGTTGCTCCTCAGGACTGCGCGTCGGCAGTGGATGGGGGCCCCGCCATGGCCTGGCCTGCCGCTCCCCGGCGGCTGGCGCCCACCCGCAGGCCCTGCTTCGGGGTGGGGCTTGGGATCACCACGAGTGTGAGGTCCTGATCGGGCTCCAGCGCAAGGCTCAGCTGCTTGAGCAGCCCCACCGCCAGCAGCCGGATCTCCAGTTCCGCCAACGCCTTGCCCAGGCACACCCGTTCACCGCCGCCGAAGGGCAGCAGGGTCACCGGTTCCGCCCCCTCCAGATGCCGCTGGGGCCGAAAGGCCGCCAGGTCCTCGGGGTCAGCGCCGTGGCGCTGGCTGGAACTGATGCTCACCTGCACCACCCGCTCCGCCGGCACCAGCACACCCGCCAGGGCGATCGGCTCCCGGGTGCGGCGAAAGAAGCCCCCCACCGGCGGCGTCAGCCGCATCACCTCCTTCACCACCGCCTCCAGCCGCGGCGCCCGCAAGGCGTCGTAGGCGCTCACGGCCACTCCTTCTGCCGGTGGCCAGGGCAAGCCGTCGAGTTCCTCCCGCAGCCAGGCCAGCTCAGCGGGATGCTGCAACAGGGTGAGCAGCAGGCAGCTGAGCGCGGAGGCGGTGGTTTCGTAGCCGGCGAACAGCAGCAGCAGCAACTGCTCTGCCACATCGACGTCGGCGAGGGGGAGGCCGGCTTCATCGAGGCCTCCGGCCAGCAGATCGAGGCCGCCGGCGCTGAGGGGGGCTCCGGCAGCAGCGGCGGCCTGGGCGCTCTGAAGCACGGCGCCCAGGCGCTGCAACAGGCGCCTGCGGGCCTGACGGGCGCGGGCGAACGGGCTGCCGGGCAGGGCGAACGGCAGGGAGAAGAGGCCCTGGCACCAGATCTCGAAATCCACGAACAGGGCCTCGCGATCGACCGCATCGAGCCCCAGCACGGTGCTCGCGATCACGCTGAAGGCGAAGCGCCGCAGCTCCGGCACCAGGGCCAGCGGCGCTTGGGCACCCAGCAGGTCGTGGTGGAGCACCTCCACTTGCGCCACGATCGCCGGGCTGTAGCGCTTCAGGGCAGCGGCAGCGAACAGCTGCCCCACCACCCGCCGGCGGGCCTTGTGATCCGCACCATTGCGATTGGCCAGCGACAACGACCCCAGCAGCTCCCGCACACTGTCCGGCCACCAGCCCTGGACCGCGTCACCCTGGGCGAACAGATCGCTGATCGCCTGGTCGCCGCGGATGAACACGGTGCGCTGCCCCAGCAGGCTGGTTTCGTACACATCCCCGTAGCGCTCGAAGCGCTTACGGGCGAAATCGGCATCACGGAAAAAGGCGAGGGTTTCGAGCACACCGCTCACGGCTGGCGTGCAAGGCAGGGGCTGAAGGGTGGCGGAATCGAGGGGCAAGCGACCGGATCCAAGCGGTGCCCAGGCTGGCAGTCAGCTGAAAGCGGCGCGACGCCATCACGCCAGCCAGCTCCAGGGCGGCCACACCCGTTGGGGCTCAAGCCCTGCTGCGATTGAGGGCGGAATCACCTGATCCTGCTGCTGCACATCCGCTGCAGGTGGATATGCAACGGCTGAGTTTTTCGCACCGCCATGGCGATGCCGGGGTTGGTCGTTGCGCGACATCGTGCCTAGACCACCCATAGCCATCCCCACGGATCTGAAGCGGCCAGGATGAACTCGCCAACGCTCAGGCCACAACCCAGCGATCGACCCGGGCCGCACCACAACCAAGACAACCGCCACCTGCCCGCGATCGGTGGTGAAGCGGGTGAAATGGCCAAAGATCCGATCTGCGGGATGGTGGTACCGAAGGCCACAGCTCTTTCGACGCAGAGAAATGGCCGCAGCTACTACTTCTGCAGCCAGAGCTGTCTGCAGACGTTCCGCAATCCCGACCGCGAATTGCGCGTCCTGCGTCGCCGCGTCGGCTTGGTGATCGGCGGGGTGTTGGCGCTGGCGTTGTTGCGGGCCGGGGCGTTCCTTGCTCTGGCGGCAGGCATCAGTTTGATGGCGTGGGTGCCGTTGCCGGCTCTGCCCTGGATGAGCTGGGGGAGGTGGCTGTTCGTGCTCGCCACCCCGGTGCAATTCATCGGCGGCTGGTCGTTCTATGCCGGCGCCTGGGCGGCCCTGAAGCGCCGCGCCCTCAACATGGACGTGCTGATCGCCCTCGGCACCTCTGTTGCCTACTTCTACAGCGTGGTGGTGGTGTTCGTGCCCACCTGGCTGCCGGTCGGTGTGAGTGATCGCGACGTCTATTTCGAAGTATCGGCGGTGGTGATTGCCTTCGTGCTGCTGGGCAAGTTCATGGAGGAAAGCATCAAGCAACGCTCCTCGGCTGCGGTGCGGAAGCTGCTCGATCTCCAGCCCGCCACCGCCACGGTGATCCGGGACGGCATGGAGCTGACCGTTCCTGCCGACACCGTCGCCATCGATGAGCAGGTGCTGGTGCGCCCGGGCGAGAAGATTCCCGCCGATGGGGTCGTGACCGCAGGCAGCAGCTCGGTGGATGAGTCGTTGCTCACCGGTGAATCCCTGCCGGTGGCCAAGTCCGTGGGCGCCGAGCTGATCGGTGGCACCGTGAATGGCCGGGGGGTGCTGCGTTTTCGTGCCACCCGGGTGGGATCCGCCACCGCCCTGGCCCAGATCGTGCACCTGGTGGAAGAGGCTCAGGCCAGCACGGCCAGCGTGCAGCGCCTGGCAGATCAGGTCACCGGCTGGTTCGTGCCTGCCGTGGTGTTGATCGCCGTCGCGGCATTCGTGATCTGGACACTGGCCGGCCAGTTCAGCAGCGGACTGCTGGCCTTCATTGCCGTGCTGGTGATCTCCTGCCCCTGTGCCCTCGGCATCGCCACCCCGGCGGCGCTGATGGTGGGAGTGGGCAAGGCCGCCGAGCAGGGCATCCTGATCCGCAGCGGCTCCGTGCTGGAGCGGGCCGAGCAGCTCACCACCGTGGTCTTCGACAAGACGGGCACGCTCACGCAGGGCCGGCCGATCCTCACGGATCTGATCGCCCTGCCGGGCAGTTCGGAGCGGGACGTGCTGCAACTGGCAGGGTCACTGGAGCATGGCTCGGAGCATCCCCTGGCCGGGGCCATCGGCGCGGCGGTGGCAACGCACGCCGTCGATCTGCTGCCGATCGACCACTTCGAGGCCCGGGTCGGCGAAGGCCTCACCGCCATGCAGGGGGGAGAGCCGGTCTGGCTGGGGAACCGGCACCTGGCCGCTCGCTTCATCGGCGACCTGCCGGAAGCCCTGCAACAACAACTGGGCGACATTGAGCTCGGTGGACGCACGTCGATGCTGCTGGGCCGGGCGACGCGCCTTCTCGGTCTGCTGGCCGTGGCCGATACGGTCAGGCCTGAGGCCGAGCAGGCTGTGGCCCAGCTGCGTCGCCATGGCGTGCGGGTGATCCTGCTGAGCGGCGATTCCCGCACCACCGCGGAGGCCATTGCCGCGCAGCTGGGCATCAGCGAGGTGATCGCCGAAGTGCGGCCCGCCGAGAAGGCTGGAACGATCAAGTCGCTGCAGCTCACGGGGCAGAAGGTGGCGATGGTGGGGGATGGCGTCAATGACGCCCCGGCCCTGGCCACTGCCGATGTCGGCATCGCCATCGGCTCCGGTTCGGATGTGGCCAAAGAAGCTGGCGACATCATCCTGATCGGCAACGATGTGCGGCAGGTGGTGACGGCCATCGGACTGTCGCGGGCGACGATGCGCAAGATCCGCCAGAACCTGTTCTGGGCATTTATCTATAACGGGATCGGCATCCCGATCGCCGCCTTCGGTTGGCTCAATCCGATGATCGCCGGTGCGGCCATGGCCCTGAGTTCGCTGTCGGTGATCGTCAATTCCTCCTTGCTGCGACGTTTTCGGGTGGCTTGATCGGTGTGCATGCCGTCCATGCACATCCGGCCGTGGCAGCCGTTGGCGTGAACACTGAAGCCTTCGCGGGTCGCAGTGGTTGCCAGTGTCATTCCGACGACCTGGAGCCCGACGGATCAAACAGACACCGAACGAACGGATACCGATCCAACGGGCACCGATCCGATGAAGCAATGACCCGGAGCCGCGGCCAACTTTTCACAGCGTCTCCATGCTGAGCAGAGGCAGATGCGATGGAGAAGAGCTGATGAAGAGGCACCGACTCGTAGACGGCCGCTTCCATCCGATGGCGTTCCGATGGGCCGTGGTGTTCCGATGCACTGCCACAGCAGGGCTGGGGGCGTTCGTTCTGATGCTGGGAGTTCCAGCGTTGTCCCAGCCTCCAGCACCTTCCAGCTCACCGGCGCCAGGGTCGGGAGCAGGAATGGGAGGTCCGGGGGGGATGGGCCGGATGGGCGCCCAGTCGATGGATCAACACTTCATCGTGATGATGATTCCTCACCACGACGGTGCGATCGCCATGGCCGATCTTGCCCTCACCCGAGCCAAACGGCCCGAGATCAAAGAGCTGGCCAGGAGCATCAAGAACAGCCAGACGAGCGAGAACGCTCAGATGCGTACCTGGTACCGGCAGTGGTTCGGCCAACCCGTGCCCAACTGGAACCAGGGCACAGGCCTGGGCAGGACCGGGGGCGCAGGCGGCGGCATGGGGATGGGGCAGATGGGCGGGGGCACGGATCTCACCGCCCTGAGCAAAGCCCCGGACTTTGATCGTGCCTTCATCGAGCAGATGATTCCCCACCACCAGATGGGCGTGCGAATGGCAACGATGGCCCAGGCCAACAGTCAGCACCAGGAGCTGCGCCTGCTGCAGCAGGCCATGGTGAAGGCCCAGAGCCAGGAGATTGAGCAGATGAGGCAGTGGTACAGGAGTTGGTATGGCTCACCCTGACTCCCCCAGTGAGAGTGAGGGCAGTGTTCAGCCAGCGGGCTGAGCCTTCACGGTGATGGTCAGATGGCCGTCGCTGTCGCGTTGCAGGGCGTAGAGCTGTTGCTGCATCAGCCCCTGCAGTTGCTGCACGGCTTGTTGCTCCTGGCGGCTGGGGTGGCGTACGGCTGAATGGAGCAGCCGCAGGCCCAGACCGGCGCTGCCGATCACCCCCAGAGGGCCCATCACCACGGCCAGACCTGGCACCAGCATCAGCGCCACCGCCAGCACCACCGACATCGGCAGGGCGCCTGCCGCCACCAGGCCGCTGTTCTGCAGGATCTGCAGCAGCCGCTCCTGACGCGCCGCTGCGCTGCCGTTGATCAGTTCATCGCGGTGCACCAGCAGTTGATCCACGGCGGCGATCGCCGCTGAATAGGCGCCTGCCTCGACGGCATTGCCGAGGGTGCGCTGCCAGAACTCCGGCGTCTGAGCTGCGGCGATCAGACCATCGAGATGGTTGTCGCCGCTGGGGCGAAGGCGCTCCAGCCCGGTCATGTTGGCGCTGCCCCGGGCGATGTTGACCGTGCCGTCCTCCCAGATGGCATTGGCGGCCTCCGCCGCCCGGTGGGGCGCATTGGCCTGGCTCTCCAGGTGAGACCAGTGCTTGCCGAGGGCATCACCGCCTTTGAGGAACGCGTCAACAGCAGCGGTGCCGTAGTGCTCCAGTTCGCCTGGCAACCTGGCCAGCAGATCCGCCGCTGCCACGCCGTGATTGGTGGTAGCGGAGCTGATCCGGCTGATCAGCTGGGGATCGACGGCGATGTTGTGGAGCTCACTCAATGACGCAGCAACCGCGCCGCTCGCCATGGCCAGCACCTTGCTGCTGCGAGACAGGCCATGACGCAGCTGCTCGGTGGCGGCGGCACCGGCGGCCAGTCCCGCCTGGGTGAAGGTGGAAAGATCGGCCATCGCCCGGCATCGATTGACCTTCATTTTCACTGGTGTTTTCCTCTGCTGGGGCCAACGGCCTGTCGTTTCCTTCCCTGTGGTTCACGAGCATGATCTGGCGCACGATTCGGCCGGGATGGCCTCACCGTTGCGTGCAATCCGTCCCCTGCAGGCCTGACCATTCCGCCGGAACCGATGCCTAGGCTTCCCCTCAGCACCCCAGCTTGAGCGCTGCCTGCCTCAAGGTTTCAGGAACAGCATCCGCGCACGTCCGTGACGCCGTCCCTCCAGGCGGCTGCCCTGACGCCACTGTTGCTGCTGCGGCTGCGATCCGGCATCTCCGGCCAGCCCAAGGCACAAGGCTGCGCTGCGCGGGGCGGGGCTGCATTCCGTTGTCGGCCGGGGTCCGTTTCGGTGGGGGTGGCATCGAACTCCTGATCCTGCTGGCACTGGTGGGTTGGCCGCTGCTGCACGCTGCGGTGCAGTCCGAACCCCGCGCCCGCTTGGCGGCGCCGCTGCCCCTGCCGCCGCCCGGCAGCTATGCGGTGCTGGTGGCCGACTGGGGGCTGCACTCCGCGATCGTGGTGGAGCAGCCACCGGGCTGGCGGCTTGGTCCTCCCGGCGCTGAGGCGGCTCCCTTCCTGGAGATCGCCTGGGGTGACCGGCGCTACTACGCCGCCGGCGATCGCCGCCCCCAGGCGGTGGCGGCCGCTCTGTTCCTGCCCACTGAGGCGGCGCTGTTCCTCGCTGGCCACCCCGATCCGCCGCTGCTGAAGGGAGCCGTCCGCGTGCATGAACGCCGGGTGGATGCCCCCACCCTGCACGCCCTGCTCACCAGCCTGGAGCGTTCGCTGCCCCGCAGCCCCGCCGGCGGCCGGCCCGATCCCCTGCCGTTGCCCGCGGGCCGCACCGCCCGTTTCCTCCCCGCCCACGGCGCCTATCTCTGGACGCGCAACTGCAACTGGTGGACGCTGCAGCGGCTCAGCGACGCCGGCCTCGCCGCCCCGCCACTGGGCGTGCTGTTCAGCCGCCAGGTGCCGGCGCATCTGCAGGGCTTTCAGCAGCGTTGAGCACCAGCACCAGCAGGCCGTGCCTACTGGAATCCCAGACCACAGGGCTGTGGGTCAATCATTGCTGTGATGCCCAACGGCTCACGAGGGCAAGGTGATGGCTACGTGTTGGTGATCAAGGAGCTATCCCAATGCTGAAGGCATCACAAGAGCTGGAGCATGCGATCCAGCGCGGAAAAAGCACCGCGCTATGCCAACCAGATCTGTTGGACGCTGTAATTCCGCCAGCCCTCCCCTTGCCAGCCGCTCAAGCCAATCCAGAAGACCAGCCTGCGGCAACGGCCTAGCCACTGATCACCCCAGCCCGCCCAGACGGATCAAGGCGCCCACCACCACGAAAGCGATCGCCAGGGCGGTGATGGCGCGGATGTGCCAGGCCAGGCCGTTGAGATTGTCGTCGTTGAGGGTGGGGATCAGCTGCAGCCGGGCGTGCAGGGCCAGGGCGGCCGTACCGGCCAGCAGCAGCAGTTTCACCCCCACGAGCATTCCGATCGGGTTCGCCGGGTTGAGCAGCCCGCGGAAGCCGGGCAGGTAGATCCAGCCCATCCAGGCGCCGGTGACCACCTGAATGGCCAGAGCGCTGAGCCCCAGCGGCTCGAACGTGTCCTCAAACGCGCGGATCTGTGCTGCCTCCCGCTCCCGCAGCGCCTTGGGCAGCACCCCCAGATCCAGCACCAGATGGCCACCGGTCCAGACCGTGGCCGCCAGGGCATGAACGATCACCAGCAGCGGAAAGGGCGACACGGCAGCTCCACAAGGCTGCTCCCACGATGAAGGCGTTCCGGCACGGGCGGCCATGGCGCGCCCGGGGCGGTGGCGATGCAGCAGTTCCTGGGGATGCACAACGCTGCCGAGGGATGAACCGCCCTGCCGAGAACGCGACCCCCCGGCCGCCGATCACCGCCTACCTGTGATTGCAACGCTTAGGAGGCTGCTGGCCAACGTTTTGGGCCTTCCATCGCAGCCCCGTGAGGCTCAACAGGGCTCAACAAAGAGACAATTCCTGCCCTCTCTCGCCTAGCGGTAGACATTTCAGGGCGCAGTCAGCCACCGATTCAAGCCTTTCAGGAACCTGGTCAGTCGTGATCGCTGCGGGCCATCCGGACAGAGACGTAGTCACCGTCCGCTCCAGCCTCCAGGCGGAAGACGCCAAGGCGAGTCATTGCCTTGGGGGTGTCTTCTGGCAGCAAGGACGCGAGGCTCTGACCAGGGCTGGAGGCGGGCCCTGGAGCCGGCAGGGGGAAGCCGAAAAAGCGATGCAGCTGCTCCACCGTGGTGGCAGCGTTGAAGCTGAGCGAGAGATCCGCGGGCAGTGAGGGTGGCTCCGGCTGAGGATCGAACAGCCGGTCGATCAGGGGTTGCAGCCGGGTGCGCAGGGCCACGAACACGTGATCGCCTGGCTCCAGGGGCGTGGAGCCCCGGGGCATCACCACCTGCTTGCCCCGCAGGATCAACGTGACCAGGACACCATCGGGCAGGGCCAGATCGCGCAGGTGCTGGCCGGCCACCTGGGCGCCTGGCTTCACGGTGTAATCAACGATCTCGCCATCGACATGGCGCAAGGCGTGGATCTCCACCGACAGGGCCGGTGCCGGATCCGCCGGGCGGCCGATGCGCAGCCAGCGCGCCACCAACGGCAACGACCAGCCCTGGGTGATCGCCGAGATCAGCACCACAAAAAACACCGCATTGAAGATCAGCTGGCTCTGGGGAACTCCGGCCAGCAACGGAAAGGTGGCCAGGGTGATCGGCACCGCCCCCTTCAGGCCCACCCAGGAAAGAAAGGTGAGCTCGCGCCGTCGAAAACGGAACGGCAGCAGGGACACCACCACCGCCACGGGTCGCGCCAACAGGATCAGCACCAGGGCGATCAGCAGCCCCTCGCCGGCAACGGCCAGCAGCCGACTGGGAAAGCTGAGCAGGCCGAGCATCACGAACAGCACGATCTGGCCCAGCCAGGCCAGCGCATCGTGAAAGGAGAAGATGCCGCGCCGGAACACGATCGAACTGTTGCCGAGCACGATGCCGGCGACGTACACCGCCAGAAAGCCGCTGCCCCCCAGCACCGCCGCCAACCCGAAGGCCACCAGCCCAAAGGCCAGTGCCAGCAGCGGATAGAGGCCCGGGTAATGGAGATGGATCCGGTTCACCGCCCAGGCCGCCAGCCGGCCCACGGCGATGCCCACCAGGCTGCCCACGCCGAACTGGCTGAAAAACAACCCCACCAGACCCTGGAAGGAATCGCTGCTGCCGGTGATCAGGCTGATCAGCCCAACAGTGAGGAAGATGGCCATCGGGTCGTTCGACCCGCTTTCCACTTCAAGAGTGTCGGTGAGGCGCTCTGGCAACTTCAGCCCGCTGGTGCGCAGCACCGAAAACACCGCCGCCGCATCCGTGGAGCCGACGATGCTTCCCAGCAGCAGCCCCTGCAGCAACGGCAGTTGCAGCACCCAGGCGGCTGTCAGGCCCGTGAGCAGCGAGGTGATCAGCACCCCCACGGTGGAGAGCGCCAGCGCCGGGCGCCAGACGGATCGCACCGCGCTCAGGGACGTGCGCAGGCCGCCGTCGAACAGGATCAAAGCCAGCGCCGCGCTGCCGGCGTTGCTGGCCAGGGCGTAGTCCTCGAAGGGGATGCGCCCGAGGCCCTCCGAACCCGCCAGCATGCCCACGCCGAGAAACAGCACCAGCACCGGCACACCGAGGCGGGCGGAGAATTTGCTGGAGCCGATGCCCACCAGCAGCAGCACGCCCACCAGCAGCATGGAGACGTTGATCACGCGCTGATCTCCTGCAACAGCGGCATGGGTCCCTGACGGTCCAGATGCATGGCCGAGCCTTGGGCGAGGTGATGGAGGAGGGGATGGGGGGATGGACGCACCTGTCCCTCGTGTTTACCCACCAGCTTGCTCAAACCCCAGCTGGGCGAGCCACTGCCAGGGGAACCCTCCAGGCCGATGAGGCACCTGCGATCCCCCACACCTTCGTCACCACACCTTCGTCAATGGAGAGCACCTCAATGCAGACCGCTGCGCGGCTGCCGCCGATCCCAGGCCCTCGTCCAACCCGGGTCCAGCCCAGGTCCAGCGCCGCCTTACGCAACCACAACCGCATGGACGAGCTGCTCAGGCGTGAGCCGGCAGGCTTCTCGGCAGCACTGCCCGGTTCCCTCCGCAAGGGTCTGGAGCGGCACGGCATCGACGAGGCGCTGACACATCAGGCGCCGCAGGCTGATTGGGGAGCTACCAGCGATCGGTGTGCGGTCATGGCAGGGGTAGTGGCGCCCCGCCCTGGTGGTCTCACCCCTGTTGGCTGCTGTCCGAATTGGTGGGTGTCGTCAGCCCCCGGCTGCAATGGGTTCCGATCGCTGGGTTTCGATCGCTGGCTTTCGACCGCTCGAAAGGAGGACGATCTGGTCACCCACCCGTGGATTCTGCGCACAAAAAAATGGTGCTGAGATGGGGAGCAGATGTGCGCCCATTTCTGCAACAAGGGTGTCTGGCGGTGATCCAGAAAGTGAATGGAGCCAAGCGGACTCGAACCGCTGACCCCCTGCATGCCATGCAGGTGCTCTACCAGCTGAGCTATGGCCCCATTGGGCTCACGCCGATGCTCGAAAGCCCCGCCGTTTTGCCTCGAAAAGCTTACACCGCAGGCTGACTGGCCCCCGGCAGCGGCCTCACACCTGGCGCCAGACGGCCACCAGCCGGCCCTGCACCGTGACCTGATCGGCGTCCAGCACGATCGGGTCATAGGCAGGGTTGGCGGCCTCCAGCCGCACCTGGTGCCCCACCCGCTGAAAGTGCTTGAGGGTAGTGCCGCTGCCTGGCACAAGCGCCGCCACGATCGTGCCCGGCTTCAGCCGGGCCGGGTCGGCCACCGGCTCCATCAGCACCACATCGCCGTGGTCGATGTGGGCGTCCACCATGCTGTCGCCGTTCACGGTGAGGGCGAACAGGCCGCGGGTGTCGAGCACGGGCTGCAGGTCGAGCCGCTCCTCGTTGTCGTGGAAGGGCTCCACCAGCCCGCCCGCCGCCACCGATCCCAGCACCGGAATCCCCGGACGCTGGCCGCCCAGCAGCTGCAGGGTGCGTGCCTGGCCCTCCTGCCAGGTGATCCAGCCTTTCTGCTGCAGGTGCCGCAGGCGGCTCTGGATCGGCGCCGGGGAGCGCAGCCCCATGGCCTCCATCATCTGGCGGATCGAGGGGCTGTGGCGGTGTTCACCGATGTAGCCGGCGAGCCAGTCGAACAGTTCCTGCTGGGCGCTGGTGAGCTCGCCCTGGGGGCCGTTCTCGCCGCCGGAGCCGGCAGGGGCCAGCGGCAGCGGGGCGCCGAACGGGGCGCGCGAGGGGTTGGAGCGCGATGGTGCAGATCGCGATGGGCCAGAACGGGACGGGGCAGAGCGGGGCACCATGGGCAAGGTCACAGTTGCCGGTCAGTACATTTGTGCCATCGATCGGCGCACTTGTCCAGTCCCTGGCCTGGTTTTGACTGCGGTTCGCCGGCCCGGTTCAGCCCGCCACGCCCCCCAGGAGAGCCGCCAGCAGGGCCTGCTGCACGTGCAGGCGGTTCTCCGCCTGGTCGAACACGCGGCTGGCGCTGCCTTCGATCACACCGGCGCTGATCTCCTCGCCCCGGTGGGCCGGCAGGCAGTGGAGCACGATCGCGCGCGGATCGGCTTCCGCCAGCAGGTTTTCATCAAGGCAGAAGCCGGCGAAGGCCTGCTCGCGCTGGCGCTGCTCCTGCTCCTGCCCCATCGAGGCCCACACATCGGTGTAGAGGCCATGGGCGCCGCGTACCACCGCCACCGGATCGTGGCTCACCTCAATGCTGCTGCGGCTGCCCGCCAGCTGGCGGGCGTGGTCGAGCACCTGCGCCGACGGCTCGAAGCCCGGCGGGCAGCCGATCCTCACATTCACCCCCAGTAAGGCGCCGCAGAGCAACAGCGAGTGAGCCACATTGTTGCCATCGCCCACGTAGGCCAATGTGAGGCCGGCAAGGCCATCCGCCGCCGCACGGCTGCTGGAGCCACTGCCGCAGAAGGCCTCCTGCAGGGTCAGGTAGTCGGCGAGGGCCTGGCAGGGGTGCTCCAGATCGGTGAGGGCATTGATCACCGGAATCGAGGCCCAGTGCGCGTACTCCTCCAGCTCGCTCTGGGCAAAGGTGCGGATGGCCAGGACGTCCACGTAGCGGCTCAGCACGCGGGCGGTGTCGGCGATCGGTTCGCCGCGCCCCACCTGGGTGACGGCCGGGTTGAGGTCGAGGGTCTGGCCGCCGAGGCGGGCCATCGCCACTGAAAAACTCACCCGCGTGCGGGTGGAGGCCTTCTGGAAGATCAGCCCCAGCACTTTGCCGCCGAGATCGATGCGTTGCTCACCGCGCTTGAGCGCCGCCGCCAGCCGCAGCAGCTCCAGCGTCTGGTCCCCGTTGAGATCGGCTGAGGAGAGCAGGTCGTGGCCTTGGAGCGGGTTCAGGGCGGCGAAGGAGAACGCCATCGGCCCACGGCAAACAACACTTATGCGAGATCAACCCCCCTGACGTCAAGGGGGGAGATCCCGCTGGTGGTGGACGCGCCGGTGCTGGTGCGGCTACTGGCCGGGCTCAGGCGGGAACCGGCACCGGCTCGGCGAAGGCGGCGTCCTCAGGCATCACGCTGGAGGAGAGCAGCTGCTTGAGCTCGTCGCCTTCGATCACCTCTTTCTCGAGGATCTTGGCGGCGATGTCCTCCAGCAGGCCGCGGTTCCCCTTGAGGATCGCCAGCGCCCGTTCATGGGCCCGGTCCACCAGGCTGCGCACCTCGCGGTCGATCGCCACCGCCGTGGAATCGCTCACCACCCGGCGGGGGTTGCTGCCGTTGCCGAGGAAGCGGTTGCCGCCCTGCTTGTCGTAGGCCAGGGGGCCGAGCGTGTCGCTCATGCCGTAGGTGCCCACCATCTGCTCGGCGATATCGGTAGCCCGCTGCAGGTCGTTGGCCGCGCCGGTGGTGATTTCACCGAACACCACCTCTTCGGCGGAACGACCGCCCAGCAGGGTGGCGATCTGGCCTTCGAGGTCTTCCTTGGAATTGAGGAAGCGCTCTTCCTGCGGCAGCTGCAGGGTGTAGCCGAGTGCCGACATGCCGCGCGGCACGATCGAGATCTTGGCCACCTTGGCGCCGCCGGGCATCAGGTGCCCCACGATCGCGTGGCCCACTTCGTGGTAGGCCACCACCCGCTTCTCGTCGTCCTGCAGGACGCGGCTGCGCTTCTCGAGGCCCGCCACCACCCGTTCGATCGCTTCGTTGAGGTCGCCCTGTTCCACCGAGGTGCGCTTGACCCGTGCCGCCAGCAGGGCCGCTTCATTCACCAGGTTGGCCAGGTCGGCACCGGCGAAGCCGCTGGTGGCCTGGGCGATCTTGTCGAGATCGACGCCAGGGGCGAGTTTCACCTTGTCGGCGTAGATCTCCAGGATCGTCTTGCGGCCGGAGAGGTCGGGGCGGTCGACCAGCACCTGGCGGTCGAAGCGGCCAGGACGCAGCAGGGCGGCATCGAGGGTTTCCGGTTGGTTGGTGGCTCCCACCACGATCACCGGCTTGTCCTTGGAGGTGAAGCCATCCATTTCGGTGAGCAACTGGTTGAGGGTCTGCTCCCGTTCGTCGTTGCCGCCCACCACGCCCATCGAGCCGCCCCGGCTCTTGCCGATGGCATCGAGTTCGTCGATGAAGATGATGCAGGGCGCCTTCTGTTTGGCCTGCTCGAACAGATCACGCACGCGGGCGGCACCGGCACCCACGAACAGCTCCACGAATTCCGAGCCGGAGATGATGAAGAACGGCACGCCGGATTCACCCGCCACTGCCTTGGCCAGGAGGGTTTTGCCGGTGCCAGGAGGGCCCACCAGCAGCACGCCTTTGGGGATGCGGGCGCCGATCTCCACATAGCGCTCAGGGGTCTTGAGGAAGTCGACGATCTCGGAGAGCTCGGCCTTGGCTTCATCCACGCCGGCCACATCCGCGAAGGTGACGCGGGATTCCTCATCAGGCACGTAAACGCGGGCCTTGGATTTTGTGAAGCTGAGCGCGCCCTGGGCACCGCCACCGCCCATCGAACGGCGGGCGAAAAACTGCAGCACTACGATGAAGATCAATGGCGGCACCACCCAGCTCAACAGGGTGGTGAAGAAGCTGGGGCGCTTCGGTGGCGCAGCGGCGAATTCCACCCCTTTCTGCTCCAGGCGCTGGGGCAGGTCCATGTCGAAGATCGGCGTGGTGGCCAGCACCGACGGCGATCCCTCAGGGGCGTTGCTCAGCTCGTAGCGGATCTGATCCTGGGTGATGAAGGCACGTTTGACATTGCCGTCATTGACCTGGTCGATGAACAGGGAATAGGGGACGCGCGGCACCTGGGTGGCCGGGTTCGGCAGGAAGTTGCTGAACAGCAGCAACACGCCGAAGCCGATCAGCACCAGATTGATGATGCTGAAACGGCGGTTCGGCTTGTTCTCGTCCTGACGGAGGGCCATCGCCTGAAGATGCAGTGGAGCCAAGCTAAGCGGCCCTCTTGAGGCAGCGGCCCCTGCACCGGGGGGTGACAACCGAACGTGACCTGACCCGCCTGAACGTGTAACGCCATGTGTGGCCGCTACTCCCTCACCAGCGATCTCGACCGCCTGCTGCCGCGGCTCGGCGGTCGCCTGCCGGCGGATCTGGCGGCCCATCACGCCGCCCGGCCCGAGGTGCGCCCGGGCGAGCCGGTGCTGGCCCTGCGCCAGGAGCACGGCGTAATCGGCGCCGCCCTGCTGCTCTGGGGCCTGCTGCCGGAATGGGCCAAGGACCCGCTCGGGGCACCGCGGCCGATCAACGCCCGCGCCGAAACGGTGGCGGAGAAAGCCTCCTTCCGTGGCGCCTGGCGCCACCGCCGCTGCCTGTTGCCCGCCGACGCGTTCTACGAATGGAGCGGCCCGAAGGGACGGCGCCGGCCCTGGCGGATCCACCGCCGCGATCAGCAGCTGTTCTGGCTGGCGGGAGTGTGGGACCGCTGGATCGGCCCTGACGGCAGCGAGGTGGAGAGCTGCTGCGTGCTCACCACCTCCCCCAATGCGCTGATGGCGCCGATCCACGACCGCATGCCGGTGATCCTTCCCGACGGCCTGGAGGAAGCGTGGCTGGCGCCCAGCGATGGCGCGGGGCTGCGGGCCCTGGAGCCGCTGCTGCGCGGCTGGGAGCCGGAGGCCTGGCAGGCGGATCCGCTCGGGACTGACACCACGGACACCAGGGAGACCGGCAGAGCGGCAGCGCAGCTGGATCTGTTCGGCTGAGCGCTGGCCGGGGCTGCTGCTGCTGGTTTCGGTGCTGCCGTCGACACAATGGGTGGCCCGCTGCGGTCGCGCCCTTGTTCGCTCCGGCCTTCCGGCATGACCCCAGCGCGCTGCTGCGCCTGGAACGTCGCCTGCGCTTCTACCCCGCCCTGCTGCTGCTCACCGTGCTGGTGATGGCGAGCTTCGCCCTGCCGATGGAATGGCGCCCGCTCGGCGCCCTCGGCTACGGGCTCACCCTGCTGCTGCTCGTGGTCGCCATGGGCGGACCGATCCGGCTCGCGGGACGGCCCTGTCTCGGCAATCTCCTTTACCGCCTGCTGGGCCTCTCGGTCCTGATGGTGCAGGGGCTGTGGTCGTTTGCCCCCGCCGGCGCGCAGCGCAGCGGGCTGCCGCTGCTGGTGATGGTCACGGTATTCATCACCTGGAGCGTGCTGCGGCTGCTGGCGCTGCTGGCACTGGAGCCCACGGTGGAGCGGCGGGTGCTGATGGGTGCCGTGGCCGGCTATCTGCTGCTCGGCCTCACCGCCGGGCTGTTGATGACGATCCTCGAGACGATCGTGCCCGGCAGCTTCACGGCGCTGGATGCCTCGACGCAGCTGCTCGGGCCGATCACCTCGGCCGAGATGCAGAAGCTCATCTGGCAGCTCGATTTCGTGCGGCTCAACTATTTCGCCTTCGTCTGCCTCACCACCGTGGGCTTCGGGGACATCGCCCCCCAGACCCCGCAGGCGCAGATGCTCACGATCAGCTTCTGCGTGATCGGCCCCACCTACATGGCCCTGGTGCTGGGCTTGCTGATCAACCGCTCCAATTCCGCCGAGGCGCAGGAGGTGGCGGAAGCGCTCAGGCAGCTCAAGGCCGGTCGTCCGCCATCGCCCTGAGGGTTGACGCTGGCCGCTCGCCAGTTGGCCCTTCGCCGGACGCCCTTCTGCCGGACGCCCACCTGCAGGTTGACCGCCCGCCATCGCACCGAAGGTTCCCGGTTGGCCGGTTGCCGGAGGCCCGAGTGCCTCGTTCGACTGAGTTCTTTATGGCAGCGATCCGTTAGGACAGAGCCGATCCGCCCGGACACCGTGAGCCTCGCCCAACTCGATGCCTTCCTGGCTCACGCCCGCCGCACTCCGGCTCTGCAGGCGCGCTTGGCTGAACCGCTGGAGCTGGAGGCGTTCCTCGCCCTGGCTTCCCAGGAGGGCTACACGGTGGAGGAGCGCGACGTGCTCGCCGCGCGCGAGCGGGATGAGTCGCAGTGCAGCGCCGCCGAGCTGCAGCAGCGGGCTGGCGCCGATGCCCGCCGCCTGCGCAGCTTCATCCCTGGCTGAGCGGCAGGCCTTCAAGCAGAGCTGCCGGCGCAGGGCACCCACGCAGTTCGCGGCTGCGCCGGGTTGGGGCGGCTAAGCGGCTCAACGAACGGTCAGCGGACCTGAGTGGCGGGTGGCCACTCCTGGGGGCGATCGGCGCTCACCTGGGCCAGGTAGGCGCTCACCAGCAGCAGGCCGAGCGGCAGCGTCCAGCGCCATGACCGCAGCCGGGAGAGCCCGCCCAGGCGTGGCAGACCGGAGCGGGGAGCACCGCCGCGACTGGCGTTCGGGCCCAGCGGCAGGCTGCAGTTACCGCACACCATGCGTCCGGCCAGGCTGCGGTCCCTTCGCACACTCCAACTGCCGCAGCGGGGGCAGGACATCAGAACAAGCGCAGAGTCGAAGGGGAAAGGGCCTTGCGAAGGACAGGCCCTAAAGCCTCGGTCCTGGTGCGGGCTCCCGGTAGATCGCCCCAGCCGCCAGTATGCCGCCTGCGAATCCGGACGCATGGCCGATCCAGCTCACTCCCGGTGGGGAGAAGAAGGGGATCAGGCTGGGCAGCAGGCCGCCGTAGCTCACCAGGCTGAACAGCGACAGGGCCAGCACCAGCGGGCGCTTCTCCAGAAAACCGATCACCAGCAGATAGCCCAGCAGGCCGAACACCACCCCTGAAAGGCCATGGCTGCCATTGGGCCAGAGCAGCCACACCGGAATGGCGGTGGCGTACACCCCGAGCCACACCGCCAGGTAGTCGCGCCAGCTCTTTAGCAGCACCAGCCAGGACAGCGGCAGGAACCAGAGGGTGTTGCCGATCAGGTGGCCGAAGCCGCCGTGGCTGAACGGCGCCGTGAGCACGCCCATAAACGAGCCACCGGGCTGCATCGGCAGGTTCCACTGGCCGCCGAAGAAGATCTGGTCGATCAGCTCCTGGCCCCAGGGCACCGCCACCACCAACAGCGGCAGCCAGAAGGTCTGCTGCAGTTTGACCATCACACCGGAGCCGTTCGCCATCAGCGGCAGCCGCGGGAGAAACGGCGGGCGAAGGCATGAGCGGAGAGATGGCCTGGGGCCGGCTGCAGCCCCGGCAGGATTGGAAGCGGCATCGTTAGCCAACGCTCCTTGGCGCGTCCGACGCTATCGGGTAGGGGGCGCCTGGGGCGGGCCGGCTGCCTGAGAGCCCCCAGCCCGTTCGCTGGCTGGCTGGGCGGGCTTCCCAGACCTGACCAGCGTTGCCATTGTTTTTCTCGAAGTTGGGAGTTTCCCCGGAACGTCATGGCCGCTCCTTCTTCCTCCAACAACCCCTCGCTCAAGGATCCGCTGGCTCCATCCCCATCTCCACCTTTGTCCCCGCTCACGCCCCCTCCAATGGGCGCCGAGCCCCAGCAGCGTCAGGGGTCGATTCGGTTTCCGCTCGCCTGGATGGGCTCGCTGGTAGTGGTGGACGGCAGCTTCCTGCTGGCTGCCGCCGCCATTCACCAGCCAGGCTGGGCCAGTGCCGTGCTGGTGATCGCGGCGGTGATCAACGTGCCGCTCTTCCTCGGCGCGCTGCTGCTGCTGCGGGGCAAGTTCTGAGCCATCACACTGACGGCAGCACAGCCAGGACCATGGAGCGCGTCGCTGACTATCCCCGTCCCCCCGCCCTCGTGGCGAGCGCAGCCCATGTGGAAGTGCAGGCCCTGGGCAGGCGGCTCGCCGACAGCCACCGCTCCCTGCTGGTGAAGGAAACCTTCCATCCCCCCACGGTCTACCTACCACCGGAGGCCGTGCAGCTGGAGCTGCTTGAGGCTGTGCCGGGCCGCAGCTTCTGCGAGTGGAAGGGGCTGGCCACCTATGTGGATGTGGTGTTGGACGAGCGGCGCCTGCGCCGTGCCGGCTGGACCTACACAGACCCCACGCCGGCGTTCCGTGAGCTGGCCGGCTGGTTCAGCTTCTATCCGGCCCTGATGGACGCCTGTTTCCTTGATGGTGAGCGGGTGACGCCGCAACCCGGAGGCTTCTACGGTGGCTGGATCACCTCGCAGGTGTGCGGCCCGTTCAAGGGAGATCCACAGCATCCGGAGCTGATCTGAGTGGATCTCATCAGAGTTGATCTGATCGGAGTGGATCTGATCTGCCCGGACCCCCCCCACTAGCAGCCGATCCGATCCGCAGCATCGTGGAATTCCCTTGAGGGTGTACGGTGAAGTGTCGGCCGAAGCTCCGCGAGGGGCCGATTCAATCAACGGTTTGTTTCAGCGGCTTCCTCCAAGCTGGCTCAACCCACCTGTTTCATCGCCTGGCTGCATCGCTTCAGCGCCAGGCAAGAGCTGGATGGCTTTCCGGGATTCCGGTCTTCCTCTGCTCGTGGTCAATCCGGCTCCGGCCTTCCACCTTGATGGCCCTTTCTCACGCAGCGCGTGAGGCGGCTTGTTCGGTGACTGGATCCAACGGCGCCTCGTGGCCGGATCCGGTGTTTCTGCGTCAAGCCCGGGCTTTCTGGGTCCGTGCCGTGCTTGCTCCTTGTTCCTGGGCGTTTCCATGCCCCGCTTTTTCACTTCATCCAACGTTCTTGACCCGTTTTCCTTGACCCGTTTTTTCATGCCCACTGTTTCCATGACCATCACCACCTTGCCCACCACCACCAGCCCGGCGACGCGTACCACCCGATCGGCCCGCCGCCAGGTGCTGCCGGCCCCGGCCGCCACCAGCGCCCTGTTCTGCTGCATTGATCGCGCCAGCCACTTCGCCGGCCTGGCTTCCATGGCCTCGAAAGCGCGTCGCAGCAAGGAGCGCGCCCACCAGCCACTCAGCTGGGCTGAGCTGCTCGGCGAGCGCTGAGCACCGAGCAGATCCTCCGAAACGGGCGCCGTTATCGGCGTCCAGAGGCATCAAGGAGCCACACCCTGGTGCCTAGATCAATCAACGCGAATGGCGCCCAAGCAATGACGTCAGCCTGAGAGCGCCGGGTTCCTGAACCAATCATTTTCTGAAGCCCGGCCCGGGGGTTGAGGCCGACGCCGTCATTCGGGCTGACACCCTGCCCCTGAGGGAGGTGCCCCCTCAGGCCCGCGCCTCAACCACAGGAGCCTGTGGCCCGGCGGCGCCGGCCAACGCTTCCGCAAGGGCGGCCGCCACCGACTGCAGGCGATCGCGGTTGCGATCCCACAGGACGAACTTGAAGCAATCCGGTATGTCGCGGATGTGCAGAACCTGGGCGTGTTTCAGGAGCTCTGCGTTGCGTTCGTGGCAGGCCCGCAGGCGGTAGTTCGGGATCGTTTCGCAGAGGTGATGGATGTTGTGGAAGCCGATGTCGGCGGTGAACCAGTTCAGGATCGGCGGCAACAACAAAAGGCTCGTGCCATCGAGAGCGCCGGCTAAGCCACTCCAGCCCTCGGTGCGATGGGCATAGGAGGTTTCAAAGTTGTGCTGCACGAAGAAGATGCAGATGAACAGCGCCGCCGAGCAAGCCATCACGATCGAATACACACTCCAGAAACGTCCGGCCCCCAGCCAATGGGAGAGCAGCACCCAGCCGCTGATCACGCAGATGTTGTTCAGAAGCAGATCAACAAACTGGGAAGTGGAATACCAGTGCTTTGAGGTGTGGGTGCTGAGCAGTTTGTTGAAGGGCGTGCGTGGGTTCTGGCGCCACGTGCGCGCCGCATGGCGCAGCGCATCCACACTGCCCAGCAACAGGGCCACGCGGGGCTTGATCACCAGATAGAAGAAGCCACCGGGAAACAGCATCAGCGGGTGACGCAGAAACTGGTAAAAACGCTGCTGGCCGGCTGAGAGGTTGAGGAATTCGTCTACCGAAATCAGCGCCGATGGGCCTCGGTAGAGCTCCCAGTTGCCGTTGTGGCGGTGGTGATAGGCGTGCCCTTCCGACCAGGGATGCTGCGGAATGGCATTGATCACACCCAGCAGGAAGCCCGCGCCCCGGTTCATCCAGGCGGTGCGGAACAGCGAGCGGTGGCCGCAATCGTGCATCAGCGAAAAGCACCGCCCGGAGAACAGCACCATCACCACCAGCAGCGGGGCGCACAGCCAAGGGTGACCGGCTGCCAGCAGCCGCATCACCAGCGCCCACAGCAACAGGTAGGGCACCACGGTGTTGACCAGCTGCCAGGCAGCGATGCGGTCGTCGCTGCGGCAATAGGGGGTGAGGATGAAATCGGAGCGGCGCACGCGGCGGGATGGCAGGGCCTGGACTGCTTGCGGCTGGGCGGCAACTGAAGGCCTGCTCTGCGCAGCCGCAGCGCGTGACGTCGGGCCCGGCGAGTTGGTGCCAGGTTGGGTGGAAGTGGTGACGGACGGGATCATCGTTGGGGGGCGGCTGCCGCCGAAGCCGTGAGTGGACGGAGAAGGGGGCTGCAGGTCAGCAGCAATTGAAGGCTCAGGCGCGGGCCTCGGAATCACGATGATTCCCCGATGGTAGGCAGGCCTGCTGCAGAACGAAGCCACCGGCGATGACCCAGCCACAAGCCTTGGCCAAGGCTCGGTCCTTGCCAAGGCCCCTGTCCCTGCCCGGGCTCCGGCCGCACCATGGCGCAGCCCATTCAGTGCCTCCGCTCGCGCGGCCAGTGCCACGCTTGCCAGCATGGGCGGTCTTACCAGCGCCCCATGCCCCGATCGCCGCGCCAGATCCTTCTCGATACCAGCGCCGGGCTGTGGGAGGGCACCTTCATCCGGCTGGATGGGGCTGGGATCGAAGCTGAGCGCTTTCCCACCGGACTGGAGGTGCGGGAGGTGGACGGCAACGTGGAGGCCGCCCTCACCTACCGCCACACCGGCCGGGTGGCCACGATGCGGTTTCAGGAGCCTCCCGCCGAGATGGAAATCTCCCCGCAGGGGCACTGGAGCCTCGGCCCCGACAAGGTGGGCCCCTGGAGCTGTCTCACCGAGCTCTGCCTCGTGCACGGCGAGCGGCGCCGGCGGGTGGTGGTGCGGCACGGCGCCGAGCGCCTCGAAGCCGTGGTGCTGGTGGTGGAAGCCCGCCCCGGCCTCCAGGAGGCGGCGCCGGCAGCGCCCCATCGGGTACGTCGCCAGCCCGCCGGCGGCAGCCGGGAGCTTTGGCAGCTGGAGGCGAACCTGCAGCTGGAAACCACCAACCCGCGCCTGCCGGGTGAACCGCTGATCACGGAACTGCGCTGGACGCCGGAGCCAGGGCTGGTCCACCACCTGCAGCGGGCCTACGGACCCCACGGGCTGCCGCTGTCGCAGCTGGCCGCGTTGGCTTGAGCGTTCAGGCCACGCTGACGCCTTTCCAGAAGGCCACCCGTCCGGCGATCTCCTCCGCGGCTGGCTTGGGCGACGGGTAGAACCAGGCGGCATTGACGTTCACCTGGTCTCCCACCACCACGTCGTAGTAGTGGGCTTCCCCCTTCCAGCCACAGACGCTGCGGTGCGTGGAGGGGCGGAAGCATTCCGGCCGCAGGGCCTGCGGCGGGAAGTAGGCATTGCCTTCGAGCTTGACGATGTCGTCACTGGAGGCGATCACGCAGTCGTTCCAGCGGGCTTCCATGGAAAAGGCACAGGGGCCCTCCATTTTCGGGCCTTTCGCAGAGGGTTGTCGCGCCGGGCCAGGCTGCCGCTGATGTGGCCACCTCAGCGTGTGCCGGGGTGAGGCTCCCGCCGCAGCGCCTGCGCGCCCTGCATCAACCGCTCGGCTGTGGCCTGGTAGAGGCGACTGGCTTCGGCGGCGTCATGGCCGATGCAAGTCATGCCGAGCTTGCCGTACTGGGACAGGCAACCCAGCAGGTGGAACAGGCTGCCGCGCAGCTCCGCGGGATCGAAGTGCAGCCCAGCCACGGCCACGATGTCGATCAGGTCGATCGGCAACAGACCGCGCAGGCGGGCATCGCAAAGGTTGTCGGTGGCCACATAGCAGAGCTCCTGGCCCGTAGGCGAATGGAACACGCCACTGACCGGATCGATCCGGCCATTGGTGGCGTAGCGCAGGGCCATGAACGGATGGGTGGTGCCCCCTTTGCGCAGGTTCACCTCGATCGCCTGCACATCCCACTGCTCAGCGAAGCGGCGGGCGATGAAATCCACCGCGAAGCGCTCCAGCGCGCCCTCCTGCGCCAGCGCTTCCCCCACCGCCCGCCCATGGCGCAGCAGCGCCTCCCGGTAGGCGGCGTCGGCGGGGAAGCGGCAGCCCTGATAGGTCTGCCCGTTCGGACCGCCGAGGATCTGCTCGTGGGTGGAGAGCATCTCCACCTGCCCGCCCGGGTGGATCGTGCCCTGCACGCTGGGTGAGCTGAGCGCCTCTCCCCCCTGCAGCCAGGCCTCCACCAGGGCCCCCTGCTCCACCAGCAACTGCTGCCACTGGGGCGGCGGCATCGGCAGCACCTCCAGCACCTGACGCAGCAGCCGGCGCCGTTCGCCGCCACTGCGTTCCGCCAGCTGCAGCGGCCCCAGTTCCAGCGGGGCGTTGCCTTCGCCACTGAAGCCTTCGTTCAGCTTCACCACCACCCGCTCCAGATCCGGATGGGCCTCCCACAGGGCAGCGGTGGCTTCGCTGAGGGCGTCGAGATCGTGCACCAGCGCGCTGCCGGCCGGATGGGGCACCCCGCAGCGGCGGAACAGCTCGCGGCTGCCCGCCTTGCTGCCCCAGCGCCCCAGGCCGGGATCGGTGCCCAGCAGCGGTACCTGCAACCGCACCGAGAGTTCCTTCTCCAGTGGCGTCACGTTGAAGCAGGTCATGAAGCTGCGGCCTGGCCGCAGCCGCTCGCGGATGCGCTGCAGCAGGGCGGGCCGCTCCAGCAGTTTCTGGGTGAGGGGCCGCGGCGAGGCGTCGTCGGTGTCGAACAGCTGCAACCGGCGCCGGGCGTGGGAGGCGGGCACCCCCGGCAGCAGCTCCAGCACCGCATCCACCACCAGATCGGGCAGCAGCTTGCTGGTGAGGTATACGGCCTGCACAGCCGGATGCCGCAGGCTGATCAGCGAGAACAGCTGCCGCTCCTCGTAGTGGTGAGCGCCGGCCACCAGGTCGATCTGGTTCTGATCCAGGCTCAACGACGGCACCACCAGCAGATCGCAGCCCTCGGGATCGAGGCCATCGCTGGCGCCCACATCCAGTGCCCCCCAGGCGGGCCGCAGCTGCTGTTGGAGTTCCTCGAAGGTGAGCGGCATGGTGAGGGGGCAGCGGCTCAAGTCTTGAGCAGGGAGTGGAGCGGAGCTGGCATCTGGGCACCGTGCTCCTCCACCACCCGGCCGATCTGCAGCAGCAGCCGTTGCTGCAGGTCCCAGGCAGTGGCCATGTCGCCATCGCTGGCGTGGCAGAGCAGCCGCAACTGCAGGCTGGACTCGCCGTAGCCCACGAAGTGCACCGCCAGGGTCTTGTCGTGATCGATGGCGGGATCGGCGGCCAGCTGGTGCTGCAGGGCGTTGATGATCGCCTCCAGCACAGGGCGATCCTCGTAGCGCACGCCGAAATCGATCCAGATCCTGCGGTTATCGATGCGGGCGATGTTGATCACCGGCTGGGTGGTGAAAAGGCCATTGGGAATGAACACCGGTTGCCGCTCGGGATCGCGCAGCTGGGTGTAGAACCAGCCGATCTGAACCACGGTGCCGGTCAGCTCTTCGGAGGGGATGCGGATGAAATCCCCCACCACGAAGGGGCGGTTGATGTAAAGGCTGATGCCGCTGAGGGCGTTCTCCACGATCGTCTTGGCGCCGAAGCCGAGGGCCGCCGCCCCGAAGCCGCCGGCGGTGGCGAGCAACGCCGTGGGGGTGCCGAGCAGCCGCAGCAGCTCCAGGGTGACGATCACCGCCACCAGAATCGCGATCAGCTTGTCGGCCAGGTCGAACAGGAACAGGCGGTCGCGCTCGGGCAGGTTCGGGAACACCTGCTTGGAGTAGGTGTCCACCCGGCGCAGCAGCTCCCCCTTGCAGCGCAGCACCGTCCAGACCAGGCCGATCACGATCAGCCCGTCGCGCACCTCCAGCCCGCCGCGCGGCAGCGGCAGCAGCTCGGTGCCGATCAGCGTGGCCACCCACCAGCCCACGCTGGCCAGCAGGATCGTCAGGCAGAGGCTGAGCCGGCTGCGCATCAGCAGGGCCCGGGCCAGGGAATCCCGCCGCAGGCGTGTGCCGATCAGCTGCAAGGCCACCCACACCGCCACCGCCAGCAGCAGGCCGGCGATCGGTATCGGGAAGCGGGGGGGCAGCAGGGCAGGCACCGGCATGGCGGCCGTGGTGGCTGCCCGACACCCTACGGATCAGGCTCCGGCGCCACCAGCTCCCAGAGCAGATCAGGCCCGCAGCGGCTCAGCTGTTGGCCCGTCCACAGCCGGGCCTCGGCCAGATCCGCCAGCTCCAGATCACCCAGCGGCGTGCGGGCGGCCGCCCCACCAAGCAGCCGCGGCGCGATCACGGCCGCCAGCCGTTGCACGCAACCCTGGCGCAGGGCGGCCGCCGCCAGGTCGGGCCCGCATTCCCACAGCACCTGGTTGCAGCCATGTCCGGCCAGGGCCTCCAGCAGCGGCCGTGGTTCGCAGGCGCTCAGCTCCAGCGTTTCCACGCCGAGCGCCGCCAGTGCGTCACGGCGCTGCGGCGGCGCCTCCGGACCGTGGGCCACCAGGGTGCGGGCCTGCGCCTGGTTCCAGAGCTGCATTGGCAGGCCGGGCAGCTCCAGCTGGCGGCTGAGCACCACCCGCAGCGGTTCGGGCTGGCGCCGGCCGCGGCTGGTGAGCAACGGGTTGTCGGCCCGCACGGTGCCGCCGCCCACGATCACGGCATCGCAGCGGGCCCGCAGACGGTGCACCCAGTCGCGGGCGGCGGGGCCGGTGATCCACTGGCTCTGCCCGCTGGGCAGGGCGGTGCGCCCGTCGAGGCTCATGCCCCACTTGAGCAGGCCCAGCGGCCTGCCGTTGAGCACCCTGTGCACGAAGGCGCGATTGAGTTCCAGGGCCTGCGCCTGACGCACCCCGCCGATCACCTCCACCCCCGCCTGCCGCAGCCGGGCGAGGCCACCGCCCGCCACGCGCGAATCGGGATCCTCCATCGCCACCACCACCCGGCGGATGCCGGCGGCGATCACGGCCTCGCTGCACGGTGGCGTGCGGCCGTGGTGGCAGCACGGCTCCAGGGTCACCAGCAGGGTGCCCCCCCGGGCTCGTGCCCCGGCCTGGGCCAGCGCCCCCACCTCCGCATGCGGCTGCCCGGCGGCGGCATGGAAGCCCTCCCCCACCAGGGTGCCGTCGGCGCTGAGCACCACGGCGCCCACCATCGGGTTCGGGCTGGTGCGGCCCCGGCCGAGGGCGGCCAGTTGCAGCGCCCGGTCCATCCAGGCCAGCCAGGGGCGGTGGCCGGAGTCAGCCGGCGCAGCGCTCAAAGGGGCGCGTCCGGCAGCTGCCGCCATTCAGCCACCACGTAGGGAGGAACCAGCAGATCGGTGAACCCGCCGCGCAGCCGCAGACGCAGCGGCCGGTCGCGGTCAAGGTCGGCCAGCAGCGGCGCCAGATCGAATTCGGCCGCGGCCGCCCGGGCATCGGCTGTGAGCTGGGGATTGGCGAGGGTGAGATCGGCGAGCTCCCACTGGAACACCCCGGAGCGCACCGCCAGCGGGGTGGGGTGATCGAGGCGCAACTTGCCCGGATAGCCCACGATGCGCAGGCGCAGCGGGCCGCCGGGTGGCCCCTGCCGGTAGCCCACCAGCTGCCAGCTCTGGTCGTCGAGATCCCGCAGGCTCTCGAGGCTGCGCACCACCGGCGTGCCGTTTTCGTCGGGGTGGCTGTGAATCTGGGCGAAGGCTGGTGGCGCCAGGCCGATCAGGCCAGCCAGTGCGCCCAGGGCCAGCAGCAGGGAGAGCGCGAGGGTGAGCGCCCTGGACGGCAAGCCGCTGCTCATGGCTGACGGGCACTGCCCGGAATCGGTTGCCACTGGGTGTGTGTGGCCCACAGAGCCCAGATCGCCATCGCCCGTAGATAGTGGCAGGCGCGGAAGGTGCCTGCGGCGGTGAGGGCTTCGGGGGTGCGGAACTGCAGGCCCCCGTCGTACACCTGCTGCACCACGGCGCCGGTGATCGCCAGAGCGGTGCCGGTCTGGCCCATGAGCCGGTAGTAGGCGGCCAGGCCGAAGTTGATGCCGGTCCACACTTCCAATGGGTGGGTGACGTTGGGGTCGAGCGGCGTGCCGTCGCGGCGCAGGCCATTGGCCACCCCGAGCTTGCCGCCCTCGAAGCGCTCGAAGCAGGCCTCGCGGATCGCCGTGAGCGAGGACAGCGCGTTGGCGTCGCTCACCACCGGCGGCAGGTTCAGCAGGCGGGCGTAGAAGTCGCCGCAGAGCTGATCGGCCATCACCACCGGCGTGCCGCTGCCGGCATCGATGCGGTAGTACTCGCCGTTCCAGAGCAGCCGGTCGAAGTTCGCCCGCGACTGCTCCAGCCAGTCGCTGAACTGCCGCTGCTCCGCGCTGGTGTCGAGTCCCAGATCCAGCTGCAGCCGCTGCCCCATCGCCAGGGCCGCCTCCAGGGCCGCGATCCAGAGGGCGCCGCAATAGGTGCTCACCCCCTTCAGGGCCCAGTCGTCGAAGGTCTGGTCCGGGGCGCCGCCGTTGTCGGGCAGGCCGTCGTCGTTGATGTCGAAGGTCTTGAGGTACTGCAGGGCCTGCACCGCGGCGGGCCAGCAGTCGGCCAGGAAGCGCAGGTCACTGCCGGTGGGCGCCAGCTGGAAGGTGCGCCACACCTGCAGCACGAAATCACTGGCCAGGTCCTTCCAGAGGTTGCAGTCCTGGTAGGCGGTGTAGTTGGTGGCATCAAAGGGCCGCTCGTTCGGAGCGCCCAGATCGTGGGGCGTGGCCCCCGCCAGCTTGCGGGCCGCCTCCACCCGCCCCTTGCCCTGGGTGAAGTACCAACCGATCGGTCGTGGCGTGGCGTCGGCGGCGGGGATGGCCCTCGCGAAGCTGCGCAGCACCGCCTTGTCGAGCTCGGGCCACAGCTGCAGCAGGGCGAGGGAGCCGTAGAGGCGCACGTCGAGGCTTTCGTACCAGGCGTAATCCAGGCACTCGAGCACCCCGAAGCGGCCCACCGGGTCGGCGGTTGTGGCGGCGGTCCAGAGGCTGCCGCCGCTGGCGAGGTCGTAGAGCTCGTTGAACAGCGCCATGCGGATCGGCTCGGGCAGGTCGCTGCGCTCCAGCACCGGCTGCTGCCAAGCCTCGATCGCCTCGCGCCACTGGGGCCAGTCGCGCAGGGCCTCGGCGGCGATCGCCGTGGCATTGGTGCCACTCCCACCGAACACATCGGTGTAGCGGCGCAGCGCCTGCTGGCCGCTGGCGAAGGCGGTCACCGGCAGGTCCCAGCTGATCACCACCGGCAGCTCGATCGTGGCCCCTGGCTCCAGCCGCAGCCGCAGGGCGATGGCCGCACTGGCCTGCTCGCCGGCGCTGCTGCGGCGGTCGTTGTCACTGGCGGGAATGGAGCCGTCGCGGGCGAACGGGGCCCAGATCTCGGCGCCGCTGCCGGTGGGATCCCAGCGGCTGCAGCGCAGCACCTCCACGCCGGGCAGGTCGTCGGGCACCGCCACGCACCACTGGCCTTCCCCTTCGGCGATCGGCGTGCTGATCGGCCCCTCCAGCAGCACCCCCTTCAGGCCGGGCTGGTTGACCTGGCGGTTGCGCTGGCCGGCGCCATGGCCGATCGCCGGCACGTAGCTGTGCTCGGGGCTGCCGTCATCACGGAAGGTGACGGCAGCGCTGGGATCGGTGTTGGTGAACCAGCCGGTGGTGTTGCGCCAGCTCACCAGCAGCGAGAGGTCCAGCGGCGCTTCGGTGGGATTGCTGAGCTGCCAGCGGAACACGGCCACCGGGTAGCTGCTGCGCGCGTAGTCGCCCGGCAGGATCGGGCTGAAGGCTTCGCAGCAGACACCGGCACGGAACACGCCGCTGTGCTGGAACCAGCTGAGCGGGTAGCGGGCGGCGTAGGTGCCGGTCTGCTGCTCGGCGCTGCTGGCCGGGTACCACTGCCAGGCAGGCAGGGGGTTCTCGCCGGAGCCCGGCCGGGAGTCGTCCTGCTCCGGCGCCGTGGCCAGCGCCATGGCCAGCGGTGTGGTGCCGTCGCTTTCGAACAGGGCGAACTGGCAGTCGGGCAGGGTGCCGAACCAGTGCTCACCGCCATCGAGGTGCCAGAGATTCACATGGCCGGCGGAGCTGCGGCCGATGCAGCCGGCGCCGAAGCCGCCCAGCGGCATGCCGTGCCAGGGGCCGTCGTCCAGGTTGCTGGCGTAGCGCACCGTATAGGGCGAGTCCCAGCCCAGGCCGAAGGGCCGCTGCCAGCTGGCCGGCGGCGCCTGCCACCCCTCCTTGCCGCCCCCGCGTCCCAGCAGCGTCTGGAGAGCGGAGAAGCCGAAGCGCGCCATGGTGCTGCACAAGGTGGGGCCAGCTTGTCAGAGCTGGCCGTTGCTGTCCTGGTCGATCAGGGCGTCGAGGGTGACGGCCGAGCGCACCAGGGCCTGGTAGCGGGCCACCACCCGCCGGTTGCGCTCCAGCCACTGGCCGGCTTCGCCCGGGTTGCCGCTGAGGGCGGCCCCATCGCCGTCGAGCAGCTCCAGATCCCCCTGCTGCGCCAGCAGGGCCAGCACCAGTTCGTGGATCCGCTGGCGACGGCTGCGGATCGCGGCATCGGGCGGCTCGGCCATGGCGGAACGGGGGGGCGGTCATCATGGCCGGATTCCCTCGCCGCCCTGCCGGCATGAGCAGCGACCCGCAGGCCGGCCGGCGGCAGCAAGGCCCGCCGTTGCAGGTGATCGGCACTGACGCGGGCGGCCTCGCCTCCCTGTCCGCGGCGGCGCTGGAGCTGGTGCGGGGGGCGTCCCTGCTGGCGGCACCGTCCCGGCTGCATCCCGGCCTTGAGGCCCGGCTGGCCGCCTGGGCGACGCAGGCGGCTGCGGCCACTGAAACTGCCGAGGCCGTCGAGCCCAGTGAGGCCATCGAAGCCACCACCCGCCCCGCCCTTGCCTGGAAGCCCCCGCGTCTGCTGGCCAGCGACAAGCCCGAGCCGCTGCTCGCGGCCCTGCAGCAGGCCCTTGCCGCTGGCGAGTCGGTGGTGCTGCTGGCCAGCGGCGATCCGCTCTGGTTCGGCATCGGCCGGTTGCTGCTGCAGCACATTCCGCCGGAGCGCCTGCACTTCCATCCGGCGCCCACCAGCCTGCAGCTGGCCTTCGCGCGCCTGGGCCGCCCCTGGCAGGACGCCGGCTGGGTGAGCCTGCATGGCCGCGAAACGGAACCCCTGGCCCAGCGGCTGCAGCAGCGCCCCGCGGCGCTGGCGGTGCTCACCGACCCCTCCCGTGGCGGTGCCGAGGAGGTGCGCCACCTCCTGCGGGCCAGCGGCCTGGAGGCCGCCTACAGCCTGTGGCTGGCCGAGCGGCTGGGACATCCGCAGGAGCGGCTGATGCGGCTGGCCCCCACCGCACCCCTGCCCAGTGATCTCGATCCACTGCACCTGGTGCTGCTGATCGCCGAGCCCCCGGCCGCTCCCGATCCGGCCGGCCTGCCCCTGTTCGGCCTCGACGACGGCCTCTGGCTGCAGCATCCCGATCGGCCCGGCCTGATGACCAAGCGGGAGGTGCGGATCCAGCTGCTGGCCGACCTGGAGCTGCCGGCTCAGGGCGTGCTCTGGGATCTGGGGGCCGGTGTGGGCTCGATCGGCCTGGAGGCCCTGCGCCTGCGGCCCCAGTTGCAGCTGTGGACGGTGGAGCGGCGCGGCGGCTCCGCGGCGCTGATCCAGGCCAATGCCGAGCGGCTGGGGGTGCGGCCCGCCGGGGTGCTGGAGCTGGAGGCGCTGGCGGCCTGCGCCCCTGGCGAGCACCCCTCCCCCCTGCCCGACCCCGACCGCGTGCTGATCGGCGGTGGCGGCCGCGGCCGCGCCGCACTGCTGGCGGCCGTGCTGCAACGCCTGCGTCCCGGCGGTGTGGTGGTGATTCCGCTGGCCACCGTGGAGGCGCTGGCGGAGCTGCGGCCAGTCCTGGAGCGGGGCCAGCTGGCGGTGGGCGTGAGCCAGCACCAGGCCTGGCGGGGTGCGCCCCTGGCCGACGGCACCCGCCTGGCGCCGCTCAACCCGGTGCTGGTGCTGAAAGGGCGCCGCTCAGTGGCCGGGGCCTGAGCGCGGCGGTACGGCCTGCAGGCGGCGGCTCCAGGCAAGGGCGGTCGGTAGGGCTGTCAGCGGCAACGGGCCCACTTCCGCCAATCCAATCCTGCGCATCCGCTGAGCTGCTTGCCCCAGCTTTCCCTGATTCAGACGCTCTGTGCTTAGCGCTCGGTACGCACTGTTCAGCGCTCACCGTTCAGCGACGAAGCGCTCCGTGCTCAGAGAATCGGTGCTCAGAGATCAGTGCTTCCTGTTTTCCGTCTGTGGTTGGCCACGCACCGATCAGCGGCCAGCTCCCCGGCCGGGGAGCCAGCGCAGGGGTGCCGGGCTGCCCACCACGATCCCGAGCCGCTGGGCTTCGTGAGCCTGGAGCTCCACCACCCCATCGGCGGGTTCCGCCGGCCCGTAGCTGGGGCATGGCAGGCGTGGACAGGGCGGCACGGCTGGATCGATGGCGATCACCCGCCCCTGGCGCAGGTAGATCAGGTCGAGTGGCTGGGGAACACGGTGCATCCAGAAGCTCACCGGTGTGGGCGGATCAAAGCGAAACCACATGCCCCGCAACGGGCCGAGCGGGGGCCGCTCCATTAACCCCAGGGCCATCTGGCGCACGCTGCGCGGCACCTCCAGCTGAATGCAGCCAGCAGGCCTGGCGGGATGCTCCAGACACCATTCCGCTTCCAGCGGCAGAAACTGCGGGGGCCCCTGCGCAGTGGAGGCCGCGCCGGCCGCAGCGGCCCCTATGGCCCCAACCGGCCCGACCACCGCCGCCAGCACGCCCAGCCCCACTACCCGGAGCAAGTCCCCCCGCCCGACTACTCGTACGGGACCACTGAGGGCCGGCAAGGCTGCGGGCCTCTGACCGCTGGAGCGCAGGGGGGTGGGTGTCATGGCGCCGGCTTGCCGCTGGGAAGCTGACGATCGCAGAGGCAGTAGCCCCGCCCCCGCACCGTATGGATCAAGCGGCGCTCACCCCCTTCCTCGAGCTTCTGGCGCAGGTAGCGCACATACACCTCCACCACGTTGCTGGCAGCTTCGGTCTGGTCGTCCCAGGCTTCTCGCAGGATCTGCTCGCGGCTCAGCACCTCGCCCGCCTGGCGCACCAGCAGCACCAGCAGCCGGTATTCACGGCCCGTGAGGGTGAGCACGCGGTTGCCGCGCTGGACGCGTTTGAGGGTGGGGTCGAGCCGCAGATCAGCCACCTCCAGCACGGCCTTGATCGGCAGGGGTTGCACGCGCCGCTGCAGGATCAGCCGCAGCCGCGTCAACAGATCGCTGGCACCGGCCGACGACAGCCAGAAATCATTGGCACCGGCGCTGAGGCACTCGGAGCGGCCCTCCACGCTGTCCTCGACGATGTCGAGCAGCAGGGGCACCTGCTCCATCGTGAGCCGCAGGGCAGGAATGCTGAGAGCGCCGATCTCCCCCGACAGCAGCACCGCGGCGGCGGGCTCGGGCAAGGAGCCCGCCAGGGCGGTGCGGTAACCGGAGGCTTCCAGCCGCGGCGCCATCGCTTCGGCCTCCGGGCCGATCAGCAGGATCAACGGCTGGCTCACGCCCGCTCATCCCCGGTCTCCGGGCGCGGGCCGCCGCCGCCGTGCTCATGGCTGTCGGGTTTGGCCACATGGGGCAGGCCCCAGCCCAGCTTGTTGCGCAGCACCTGGAAGAACTCGTGGTCGTGCAGCCGCACGAAGCGGGCCGTATGTTCACTGCGGCGGATCAGCACCCGGTCTTCCGGCCACACGTAGCAGCCGGCACTGCCGTCCACCACCATCATCAGCCGCTCGGGCGTGGCGGGGAACACGGTCACCGGCTCCCGGTCGCTGAAGACCAGGGCGCGGGACGCCAATGAATGGGGCGCGATCGGGGTGAGCTGCAGCACCGGGCAGTCGGGGGTGATCACCGGACCGCCGGCGGAGAGGGCATAGGCGGTGGAGCCCGTGGGGGTCGAGAGAATCACCCCGTCGGCCGAGATGTCCACCGGCACGTGACGGCCGATGGCGATCTCGAAGTGGCACATGCTGGTGAGCGGCTCCCGGTGCAGGGCCATTTCGTTGAGGCAGAGCACCTCCCAGCGGCGATGCTCCCCCCGCATCACACTCACCACCAGCATGGTGCGCTCCTCCACCGTCCAGTTGCCCTGCAGCAGCTGGTCGATGGCGGCATCGAGCTCGTTGAGGTAGGCCTCGGCCAGGAAGCCCATGTGGCCGGTGTTGATCGTCAGGATCGGCACCCCGATCGGGGCCGTCTGGCGGGCGGCGGAGAGCACGGTGCCATCCCCGCCGAGCACCACCGCCAGTTGCATTGCCCCATGAAAACTGGACGGCACGCAGGCGGCGTAGCCGAGACTGCGCAGGTGCGTGTCGGGGTTGGCGAAGCCCACCATGCCGCCGGAACTGCTCACCCGCACCACGCTGTTGCCGGCGGCGATGAAGCGCGCCTCGATCGCATCGGCGGTGCGGACGGCCACAGCCTTGCCGTCGTTGACGATCAGTCCGACGCAGGGCACCGATCGCGCGCAGGGGTTTCGAGAGTTTATGAGGGGGGTCCGGCTCTCAGTGGTGGTGCTGGTGTGGGGATCCTGGCGGGCGCTCCGCAGGGTCAGAACTGTTCGAGGAAGCGCAGATCGCTGGTGTAGAGGCGGCGGATGTCATCGATGCCGTGGCGCACCATGCAGAAGCGCTCCACCCCCAGTCCGGCGGCGAAGCCACTCCAGCGCTCGGGGTCCAGTCCCAGCCCCTCCAGCACCGCCGGATCAACCATCCCGCAGCCCATCACCTCCAGCCAGCGGCCGCGCCACTGCACGTCCACCTCGGCGGAGGGTTCGGTGAAGGGGAAGTAGCTGGCGCGGAACCGCACCGGCAGGTCGCCGAAGAAGGCCTGCAGAAAGGTGGTGACCGTGCCGCGCAGGTGGCTGAAATCCAGCCCTTCGTCGATCGCCAGCACTTCCACCTGGTGAAACACCGGCGAATGGGTGGCATCCACTGCATCCCGTCGGTACACGCGCCCCGGCGCCACGATCCGCACCGGCGGTGGGTTCTGCTCCAGATGGCGGATCTGCACCGGTGAGGTGTGGGTGCGCAGCAGGGTGCTGGTCGTCAGATAAAAGGTGTCCTGCATGTCCCGCGCTGGGTGGTGGGGCGGGATGTTGAGCGCGGTGAAGTTGTAGTGGTCGGTCTCCACCTCCGGGCCTTCCTCCACCCGGTAGCCGAGACCGGCGAAGATGTCGACGATCTCCTCGGTGGTGGTGATCAGTGGATGGCGGTGGCCGGCGGGCACGTAGCGGCTCGGTGCGGTCACATCGAGGCTTTCGCCGCGCAACTTCTCGGCCATGGCGGCCTCGCGCAGCGCCTCCAGCCGCTCGCCCAGCAGGGCCTGCAGTTGCTCCTTGAGCCGGTTGGCCCGTTGTCCCACCAGCGGCCGCTCCTCGGCCGAGAGCTTGCCCATGGCGCCGAGCACCGCCGAAAGCCGCCCCTTCTTGCCCAGCAGCGCCACCCGCAACTGCTCCAGGTCGGCGGCGGCGGGAGCTGCCCGCACCTCGGCGGCCGCTTCTGCCTCAAGGGCATCGAGTTGATCGGTGAGCTGCTGGAGGGTGATCGTGGCGCTCACGGAGGGGTGGCGTAGCGGCTCGACTGTACGGATCCGGGCCGCCTAGGTTGCCGCCAGGCTGGATCCCTCCACCTCTGCCGCCGCTGTGCTCGCGCCGATGCATCCCCTCCGCATCCTGATCAGCAACGACGACGGGGTGTTCGCCGAGGGCATCCGCACCCTGGCGAATGCCGCCGCCGCCCGGGGGCATCGGGTCACGGTGGTCTGCCCCGACCAGGAACGCTCCGCCACCGGCCACGGCCTCACGCTGCAGACCCCGCTGCGGGCGGAACGGGCCGATGCCCTGTTCGCCGAAGGGGTGGTGGCCTGGGCCTGCAGCGGCACCCCTTCCGATTGCGTGAAGCTGGCCCTGGGCCGCCTGTTGGCGGAACCGCCCGATCTGGTGCTCTCCGGCATCAACCACGGCCCCAACCTGGGCAGCGATGTCTTTTATTCCGGCACGGTGTCGGCGGCGATGGAGGGCACCCTGGAGGGCCTCAAGGCGCTGGCGGTGAGCAGCGCCTGCTTCGACTGGCGCGAGTTCGGCCCGGCGGCCGGGCTGGCGCTGGAGGTGGCCGAGCAGATGCTCGCCGGTGGCTGGCCCGAAGGCCTGCTGCTGAACCTGAACGTGCCGGCCCAGCCCGCCGCTGCGATCGGCCCGGTGCGCTGGTGCCGCCCGGCGGTGCGCCGCTACGTGGATCAGTTCGATTGCCGCACCGATCCCCGCGGCCGCACCTATTACTGGCTCGCTGGTGAGGTGGTCAACGATCTGGAGGCGGCCACCGCCGGCCCGCGCGACTGGCCCACGGATGTGGAGCAGGTGCACAGCGGTGGTGCGGCGCTCACGCCGCTGCAGCCAGAACTGTTCTGGCGCGGGGCGCTGTCGCAGCTGGCGGCACTCGATCCCCTGCTGGTGCGGGGGTCCCTTTCAGCCGGGCCGCTCTGACGGCAGCGGCCTGTAGACCCGCTGCAGCAGCCACAGGCTGAGCAGCAGGCCCACCAGATGGGCGAACAGCACCTGGGTGTTGCTCAGCACCGAGAGCATCTCGATCGAGGTGATCGGCAGACCCATCACGTTGCCGCCGGCGCCGCCGGGGGTCGTGATCTGGGCGCCGAAGAAGCCGGGCACCTGCATGGAGGCCTGCACGAACAGGCTGCCGGCCAGGGCCTGGTAGCCCACCGCCGCCAGGGTGAGGCCAAGCAGATCGCCCAGCACGCTGCGCTTGATCAGCCGGCCGGTTTCGCCGCGGCTGGGCCGCACCGGGCTGGCCAGGGCGCGGCCGCAGCGCACCATCAGCCAGCCCTGCCAGAGGCTCCAGAGCAGCACGAAAAACGACAGCGTCGTGAGCGACAGCCCGGGGCCCAGCCCCAGGGCCCGCTGGGTGTTGGCCATCAGCCGGGTGCCGATGTTGTTGAAGATCAGCACCCCCACCACCACCACGGAGAGCACCACCTGGGTCCAGAAACGGATCCAGGCCATGCGACGCACCGCCGCGGAAACCAGCTGGAGATCGAGGCGATCGGCCATCGGCGGCGCTTGCGTGGGGAAGGGCGAATGGCAACAAACTTGGCATGGCCGGCCACCCGTGCTGCGAGGCCCTGACCGCCGGGCCACAGCGCCCGGCGCCGCGTGGAAGGATGGACCCCCGCGGGAACCGTCTGGACAGTTGATACCGCTGCGATCTCCCCAGGATGCCCTGACCCCCACCGCCGTCGCCCTTGGGAGCTTCGACGGCCTGCACCAGGGTCACCAACGGGTCATTGCCTCGATCGCTGCCGCCCCCACCGCTGGCCTGGTGCCCACGGTGGTGAGCTTCTGGCCCCATCCCCGCGAGCTGCTGCATGGCGAGCCCCGCCTGCGCCTCGATCTGCCCAGCGAGCAGCTCTCGCTGCTTCAACCCTTCGGCATCCGCCAGCTGGTGATGGTGTCCTTCACCCGCGAGCTCGCCTGCTTCACACCGCAGGAGTTCGTCGAACGGGTTCTGGTGGGGGCGCTGCAGTGCCGTGAGGTGGCAGTGGGAGAGAATTTCCGCTTCGGCGTGAACCGCTGCGGTGATGCGGCTGCCCTCGTCGCGATCGGCGCCCAGCACGGCCTGAAGGTGTCGGTGCTGCCGATGCTGTGGGATGGCAGCGAGCGGGTGAGCAGCAGCCGCATCCGCAGGGCCCTGGCCGCTGGCCGGATCGATGAGGCCGGGCGGCTGCTGGAGCGTCCCTACCGGTTCAGCGGCACTGTGGGGCGTGGGCGCCGGCTGGGCCGCACGCTCGGCTGGCCCACGGCCAACCTGGCGGTGGACGGGCGCAAGTTCCTGCCGCTGGAGGGGGTGTATGCCGCCCTGGCCTGGACCCAGGGTGGCGGCCCTATGGCGGCGGTGATGAATCTGGGGCCGCAGCCCACGGTGGACCCACTGGCGCCCTCGGCGGTGGAGGTACACCTGCTGGATCGCCAGATCGAGCTGGAGGGGCGCGTGCTGGAGGTGCAGCCGCTGGCCTTGCTGCGTTGCCAGCAGCGGTTCGAGAGCCTGGAGGACCTCAAGGCCCAGATCGGCCGGGATGCCGAGCAGGCCCGCGCCTTGATGCCCGAGCGCATGCTTGAAGCGGCGGTGGCCAGCTCAGGCGGCGGGATAGGCGTTCGTGAGGCCCCAGCTGATGAAGGCCGCGATGCCGCCCAGCAGCAGAATCCCTGAAACCAGCACCCACATCGGGCTGTCGCCGCCGCCGGAATTCATGGGCTCTGGGAATGGTCCTCCACCCTAACGAGCCCATTCCGTCCCGTCCCCACATTCCCGCCGCGCCATCGCGGCGCGGTCCGCCCGCCTGCCACCTGGCTGGCTCACCTCCACGCCGTCTCATTGCTTCACTGGCCCGCCGCCACGCGGCCTCACCGTTGCCTGCCTCAACCCTTCCCCTCCTCCGATGGACGTTCCTTTCTCTGCCTCCGGTCCACAGCTGGCGGAGCCGGCCGTGCTGCGCCTGCTGGACGCCAACCTCGACCGGGCCCGGGAGGGGCTGCGGGTGATCGAAGACTGGTGCCGCTTCGGCCTCGGCCGCGACGACCTGGTGGCCCGCAGCAAGGACATGCGCCAGCGTCTCGGCCGGCGCCATCAGGACATCTATAAGCAGGCGCGCCACAGCGCCACCGATCCGGCGGCGGGCCTGGCCCATCCGGCCCAGCAGCAGCGGCTTGGCTCCGCGGCAGTGCTGGGGGCCAATGCCGCCCGGGTGCAGGAAGCCCTGCGGGTGCTCGAGGAATTCGGCCGCAGCAGCGATCCGGAGCTGGCGGCGGAGGCCTCAGCGCTGCGCTATCTCGCCTACGACCTGGAAGTGGCCGTGCTGCAGGCCACGGCGGGCCTGGGCCACAGGCGGCAGCAGCTGGCCTCCTGCCGGCTGTATCTGATCACCAGCCCCTGCCAGACCCTTGAAGCGCTCGAAACCACGGTGGCGGCTGCCCTGGAGGCGGGGGTCCGTCTGGTGCAGTACCGGGCCAAGCAGGCCGACGACAGCCAGCGCTTCGCCGAAGCCACCGCCCTGCGCCGGCTCTGCGCCCGCCATGGTGCCCTGTTCCTGGTGAACGACCGGGTGGATCTGGCCCTGGCGGTGGACGCCGATGGCGTGCACCTGGGCCAGGGGGATCTGCCGCCGGCGATCGCCCGTCGCCTGCTCGGGCCGGAGCGCTTGATCGGCCGCAGCACCCACTGCATCGAGCAGCTGCGCCAGGCCGTGACCGATGGCTGTGACTACGTGGGGGTGGGGCCCGTGCATGCCACGCCCACCAAGCCCGGCCGCGCGCCGGTGGGGTTCGCCTATCTCAATGAGGCCGCGGCGGAGAGCCCGCTGCCCTTCTTCGCGATCGGCGGCATCGAGGCCGCCACGCTCGCGCCGGTCCTGGCGGCCGGCGCCCGGGGGGTGGCGGTGGTGCGCGCGATCATGGAGGCCGCCGATCCGGCGGCGGCCAGCCGCGAGCTGCTGGCCGCCCTGCCACCACTTCACTCAGCACCACTTCCCTCACCACCCCTGCCCTGAACTCCGTCGCCTCCACCACCTCTTCGCCCTTCCGCTGCCGTGACCCTCTCTCTGAAACTCAACGGTGAGGCCCGCCAGTGCCAGGCAGGTCTCAGCCTGCAGGAGGCGCTGAAGCACTTCGGCTACGAGCCCCGCCTGGTGGTGGTCGAGTTCAACGGCACGGTGCTGGCCCGGCGGCATTGGCCGGAGCAGCCCCTCAACGATGGCGACGTTCTGGAAGTCGTCACCATCGTGGGGGGTGGTTCCTAGATTCGAGCCATTCGCAGCGGCAACTGACGTGTCCTCTCCCCAAGCCACCGGCCGTGCCAGCGCGGGGCGCCTGCGCCTGTCGGCCTGGCTGGTGCTGCCGTTCCTGCTCAGCACCCTGGTGATGTTCGCTGCGCCGCAGCCGAGCCAGGCAGCCAGCGGTGGCCGCATCGGCGGCGGCAGTTTCCGTTCCGCCCCCTCCATGCCGCGTAACTTCAGCGGCGGTGGTGGCGGGAGCTTCGGGGGTGGCGGCTACCGGGGCGGCGGTGGCGGCTTCGGCGGCGGCATCGGCTTCCCCTTCCTGATCCCGATCTTCGGCTTCGGCGGCGGCGGCTTGTTCGGCTTCCTGGTCCTGATGGCGATCGTGGGCGTGATCGCCAACACCCTGCGCGGTGGAGGTGGCGGCGCGCTGACCGGCGGCAATGGCGGCGGGGCGATGGTCGCTCCCCGCGCTGACGGCCCCGTGGCAGTGGCTCAGCTGCAGATGGGCCTGCTCGCCACGGCCCGCGATCTGCAGAGCGATCTGCGCCGCCTGGCGGCACAGGCGGACACCGGCAGCAGCGCCGGCCTGCAGCGGGTGCTGCAGGAAACCACCCTCTCGTTGCTGCGCAACCCCGATCTCTGGGTGTACGCCAACGTGGAAGTGGGTCAGGTGCCCTTTCCCAGCGCCGAAACCACCTTCAACCGCCTCTCGATGACAGAGCGCAGCAAGCTGCGCCGCGAGGTCACCTCCAATGTGGGCGGCAAGCGCTTCCATGATGCCGCCGCGCCGGTGGGCAACGCCGATGCCACCAGCGATTTCATCGCCATCACCCTGCTGGTGGCCAGCCGCGGCCGCATCCCGATCAAATCCGCCAGCACTGCCGACGACCTCCGCAACGCGCTTGGCGTGCTGGGAGCTGTGAGCTCCACTGATCTGCTGGCCCTCGAAGTGATCTGGCAGCCCGAAGGCGAGGGCGAAGTGCTCAGCACCGAGGAACTGCTTACCGCCTACCCACAGCTGCAGCACCTCTGAGCCTCAGCCACGGCTGCACGCGCCACACAGCCATAGCCGTTCAACCCCTGCAAAGGCCAAGCAACGGCTGCAGCCGCTCGATCCCATCAGTTGAACCGGCTATCGGCCACAGCCGCTTCAACTGCTTGAGCTGGCAACCCGCTCAGTGATCGCCCTGTTCATTTGCGTTGAGGATGCGCAGAGCCGCCATGGCGGCGCCGTAGCCGTTGTCGATGTTCACCACGGCAAGCCCTGGCGCGCAGCTGGCGAGCATGCCATGCAGCGCTGCCATGCCGCCGGCACTCACGCCGTAGCCCACCGACACCGGCACGGCGATCACCGGCTGGGGCAACAGCCCGGCCACCACGGTGGGCAGGGCCCCTTCCATGCCGGCGCACACGATCAACACGCGGGCACGCCGCAGCCGCTCCAGCTTGCCGAGTAGGCGCTGCAGTCCCGCCACGCCCACGTCCACCACCAGGTCGTGGGCAATGCCGTGGCAGCGCAGGGCCAGGCCCGCCTCCTGGGCCACGGCCAGATCGCTGCTGCCGGCGCACACCACCGCCACCGACGGCGTGGCAGCCACGGGCGGCTCGCTGCTGCCCTCCTGCAGGCCGAGCGTCAGGCAGCGGGCGATCGGGTGATAGGCCAGAGCCCGCTCTGCCGGTAGCGGCGGCAGCGCCTCTCGGCAGAGAACGGCAACAGCGGCAGCCTTCTCGTCGCTCACGCGCGTCACCAGAACGGTCTGGGCGGTCTGGGCCAGCCGCAGCAGGATGGCGGCGATCTGTGCGGCGCTCTTGTCCTGGCCCCAGATCGCTTCCGTCATCCCCAGCCGCAGCGGACGCTCCAGATCGAGCTCGGCCACCCCAGCAATCAGGCCGGGCCCCGGGTTGTGCTGAGACGCGATCTCGGGGTCGTTGTGAGGAGGGATCGGCCCGGTGCCGAAGGTGTTCATGGTTGCGGCAGCAGTTCGGCGCTGCCCAGCAGCGCAAAGGGGTTGTCTGCGGTGGTGGGCAGAGCCAGACAGCGGCGTGCCTCCGCCTCGAAGCGTTGCTGGGGCTCCGCCAGGCTGGTTTCTGCAAGGCCATGCCAGTCGGACGCCCGCCGCCAGCGGATCAGCAGCACGCCTTCCGTGTCGCGGGCGTTCCAGAACAGCTCCCGGCCCGCGAAACCCTGCTGCCGCTCCAACCAGGGCCCCCACCCCACCGCTTCAGCCTGCAACCAGCAGTTGCGCTGCTCTGCCGGCACCCGCAACCGCAAGAGCTCGATGGCTCCAGCTCCGGCGCCCACGTCGGCCCTGGCTGCCACGTCTGCGCCAGCTTCCAGGCCTGAGCCGGCAGCGCCCGGCGCGGCAAGAGCCATGCCCGGTTGTAGCCCAGGCGCCACCAGCAGGGCCAGCCCCAGGCAGAGCGCCAGCCACCAACCCTTCATGGTTTCTGCAGCAGGGCGACGGCATGGCAGGCGATGCCCTCCTGACGGCCGGTAGGCCCCAGACCTTCGTTGGTGGTGGCTTTCACCCCCACCTGTTCCGGCTCCACCGCCAGCCGTGCGGCGATGGCGGCGCGCATGGCCTCGATGTGGGGCTTGAGCTTGGGCTGCTCCGCCACCACCACCGCATCCACGTTCACCACCTGCCAGCCCTGCTCGCGCACCAGCTCCATCACCCGCTCAAGCAGCAGCAGGCTGTCGGCGCCTTTCCAGCGCGCGTCCTCCGGCGGGAAATGGCGGCCGATGTCGCCGAGGCTGAGGGCGCCCAGCAGGGCATCCATCAGCGCGTGCACCAGCACGTCGGCGTCGCTGTGGCCATCGAGGCCGAGCGGATGGTCGAGCCGGATGCCCCCGAGGATCAGGGGCCGTCCGCTTACCAGCCGGTGGATGTCGTAGCCGTTGCCTATGCGCAGCTGCATGCCGAAGCCGTGAGGCGAAGCGGAGCCATCATGGGCATTCTCCCGGCGCGGACGCGTCCTGCGCGCCGCCTCCCTGCTCCAGCCAGCGCTGGTAGAGATCGGGGCGGCGCTCGCGGGTGCGCTGCAGTTGCTGCGCGTGGCGCCAGCTGGCGATCACCGCGTGGTGGCCGTTGCGCAGCACCTGGGGCACCTCCATGCCGCGAAAGCTGGCCGGGCGGGTGTACTGGGGATGCTCCAGCAGCAGGGCGCTGTGGCTTTCGTCGTCGAGCGAGGCGGCGGTGCCCACCGTGCCGGGCAGCAGCCGCACCACCCCATTGATCACGGTCATCGCCGGCAGCTCCCCGCCAGTGAGCACGAAGTCGCCGATCGACACCTCCGCATCGGCCAGGCTGCGGATGCGTTCGTCGAAGCCCTCGTAGTGGCCGCAGAGCAGCACCAGCTGGTCGCAGCTGGTGGCCCAGTGGCGCAGGTGGGCCTGCCGCAGAGGCTGGCCCTGCGGGCTCATCAGCAACACCGTGCGGCGCTCCAGTTGCGGGATCGCCTCGAAGGCGGCGAAGACCGGCTCGGGTTTGAGCACCATGCCCGCACCACCGCCGTAGGGCACATCGTCCACCTTGCGGTAGCGGTCGGTGGCGAAATCGCGGGGGTTGTGGGTGTGCAGGCTGGCCCGACCGGCGGCGAACGAGCGGCCGATCACCCCGAGCCTGCGCAGGGGCTCGAAGGCCTCCGGCACCAGCGTCACGACATCGATCCGCAGGCCGCTCACGGTGCTCAGGAGGCGCTCACGCGGCGAATCTCGCTGCAGAAACTGGCCACCGCGGCACTGCCATCGGCGCGGTGCTCCACGCTGCTGCGCAGGCGCAGGTTGGGCTTGGTGAACCAGATCCGTTCCCGCACCAGGCCCTCACGGCGCTGAAGTTCCAGTTCCAGGCTTCCGTCAGGCCAGAGTTGCCAGCGACCGATCGTTCCGTCGACGCCCCGCAGGCCGCCGTCACCGTCAAAGCCGAGCGTGCTACGGATGCCCTCCGGGGCATTCACCTGCAGGCCGCCCAGATCGCCTGCGGCACCTGCCTCCAGCAGGGTCACCTCCACCTCCCCCCGCTCGCTCAAGGGAGCGGCGCCGTCGTCTGGGTTGCTGCTGGCGCTGCCGGCCAGCGTGCTGCGCAGACCCATCCAGCGGCCGGCGCAGAGCTGCAGGAAGGCGGGCAGATCCGCCGGTGGGAACGCTGGGCTCGGGCCGGTCATGGCGGCAGTGGGCGGGCGGTGCGCCCATCCTGAAGCACGGCTCAGGGCCCAGCGGCAACGGCAGGGGCCAGCGCACTGCCGGGCGGCTCGCGCGGCCAGCCTTCACTCCTCCCGGTAGCCCAGCTCCGCCAGCCGCGCCGGGTTGCGGCGCCAGTTCGGCACCACCTTCACGAACAGCTCGAGGTACACGGGCCCGTCGAACACCTTCTGCATCTGGACGCGGGCGCCGCTGCCGATGTCCCGCAGCATGGTTCCGCCCTTGCCGATCAGGATGCCTTTCTGGCTGGAGCGCTCCACCACCACCGTGGCGAGCACGGCCGTTCGCTTGCCGTCTTCCACGATCCGCTCCACCTGGACCGCCACCGAGTGGGGCACCTCCTCGCGGGTGAGGGTCAACACCTGCTCGCGGATCAGTTCGGCGAGCAGCAACTGCTCCGGCTGGTCGCTGATGGTGTCGGCCGGGTAGAGCGCCGGGCCCAGCGGCAGCCGTGCCGTGAGGGCCGCCACCAGCGCCTCGCAGCCCTCGCCACTGGTGGCGCTGCACGGGAAGAGCTCGGCGAAGGGGGCGAGGGCTTCACGGGCGCCTGCGCCGCTGGTGGCGTCAGCAGGGGCACCACCGGGCTCGTCGCCGCGGAAGCCGGTGGTTCCTCGGTCGTTCAGCAGGGCGTCATAGCTGCGTTGCAGGGCGGTGGCTTCCGCCGGATCCACCAGGTCCCATTTGTTCAGGGCCACCAGCACAGGCCTGCGGCTCTGGCGCAGCAGCTCCACGATGAAGCCGTCGCCGCGGCCGGCCGGCTGGCTGCCGTCCACCAACAGCAGCACCACGTCCACGTCGCCGATGGCGGAGCGGGCGCTGCGCACCAGCCGTTCCCCCAGCAGGTGATGGGGCTTGTGGATGCCGGGAGTGTCCAGCAGCACCAGCTGGGCGGCGGGAGTGGTGAGGATCGCCCGTAGACGGTTGCGGGTGGTCTGGGCCACGGGGGAGGTGATCGCCACCTTCTCCCCCACCAGCTGGTTGAGCAGCGTCGATTTGCCGACGTTGGGCCGGCCCACCAGGGCCACGAACCCGGAGCGGAAGTCGGGCGGGTGGCTCGCCGGTAGGAGCGGAGAATGCATACCTTCAACAGTGTCATCCCAAGGGCCGTCGATGTCTGCCTCCACCCCGGCTTCACTCGGTGCGGGAGCCGGAAGCCCCGCTGCTGTTCCCAGCTTTCCGCAGGCCATGGAGATCACGGCCCAGTGGCTGGGCTTGTGGGAGAACGGCGAGCTGAGCGACGAAGTGCTGGCGGATCGGGTGGGGGAGCTGGTGCAGAGCCGCGATGGCGCCCGGGGGTTCTTCGTGGTGGCGCTGGCCGGCGATTCCCCCCTGATGGACCGCCTGCCCGATGGCCTGGTGTGGCAGTTACGCCAGGCAGGCGCCGGTGTGGTGGATCTCACCGCCCGCAACCTGGCGATGAGCAGGGCGATGGCCTTGCACCATCAGCGCCAGGACGATGGGGCCATGCAGGCCAGTTCCGAGCGGGTGCACCAGCGGTGTGTGGAGTTGCTGCGCCTGCTGGACCCCAGGGCTGTGAAGGAGCGGCTGGAAACGCTGCTGGAGGCCACGGCAGGCCGTGGTAACGACGTGGCTTTCCTGGAGCGCTGGGGCTACGACGCCGAGCAGCGTGCCGCGATCGCGGCGGCGATCAAGGAAGTGGCAGAGCCCGCTTGAGAGGGAATGGCTGCTTGCAAGCGCATGGGCCGGCAGTTGGTTGGTGAGCTTGATCCCTCACCGCACCATCGCCGCCACATTGCCGCCGTCGACGGTGAGCACGGCGCCGGTGGTGCGATCCAGGCGGGCCAGGGCCACGAAGGCCTCGGCCACATCGGCGGCGGTCACTTCCTGGCCCAGCAGGTTGCCGCCCATGTAGGCGGCCTCGCTGACGCCGCGGGCGACGGAGCGCGCGCGGATCATGGCGTCGTCGAGCAGGCCGGAGCGGATGCGATCAGCATTGATGGCATTGGCACGGATGCGCTCCGTACCCCCCTCGAGCGCGTATTGGCGCATCAGCGCCAGCAGGGCCGCTTTGGCGATGCCGTAGGCACCGAAGTTCGGGCCGGGATTGAGGGCCTGCTTGGAGACGTTGAACAGCAGCTGGCCGCCCAGCGGGGAGGGATCGGGAGCAGCTGAGGTGAGGCCTGCGCCGTCCTGGGCGCGGAACACGGCGACAGCGGCCTGGGCCACGTGCTGGTGGGCGAAAAGGTTGAGCTCGAAGCTGGCACGCAGGTCGGCGTCTTCAAGAGTGGCGATCGGGCCGGTCCAGGCGGCGCCGGCATTGGACACCACCAGATCGAGGCCACCGAAGCGGGTCACCAGCTGATCGATGGCCGCGCGCACCTGCGCCGGTGCGGTGACATCGGCATTGAGCGCCAGCGCCCGCTTGCCGCAGCTGGCGGCCACGGCGGCAGCCCCCTCGGCGTCCCGATCGAGCACGGCCACCTCAGCGCCGGCGGCGGCGAAGGACCGGGCGATCGCCGCGCCGATGCCGCCCGCTGCACCGGTAACCAGCACCACGTGCCGGGCCAGGGGCAGCTCCTTGCCCTTGCCGAGCTTGGCCTGCTCCAGGCTCCAGTACTCCATGTCGAAGGTGTCGTCCTCACCGACGGGCTGAAAGCGGCCCAGCGCCTCGGCGGCCAGCAGGGTCTGGGCCCAGGCCTCGGCGATGTCGGCGGTGACGGCGGCCGCTGACGCGCTGGCGCCCACCCCCACCAGGCCCAGGCCGGGGATGGCGATCACGCGCGGCAGGGGATCGAGCGGCGTCTTGTGGCCGCCCACGCGGCTGTTCTGGCGCTGCACATAGGCCTGGTAGTCGTCCACGTAGGCCTGCATCGCCGCCTCCAGCTGCGCCGCCCAGGCCTGCAGGGCCGGCCCGGCCTCGGCGCCCTGCGCGGGTGGCGCCGGCGGCAGCACCAACGGTTGGGCCTTGGTGCGGATCACATGGTCGGGGGTGGCGACCCCCCGCCCGGCCCAGTCGCCAAGGCGCTGGTCGTTGGCCACCGCCAGGGCGGTGGTGGTCTGCCGCAGATCCAGCAGCCAGCGGCGCGCACAGCCCTGACGCTCGGCGGCCCGGCTCAGGGCCCCACGCACCAGCGGCAGCAACGCCGCCGCAGGTGCCGGGCGGCTCGGCAGGGCGCATGGCAGAAACAGGCGCTCGCTGTGGCTGAGGGCGCGCTCGGCCTCCTCCACCAGCGCAATCATCCGCTCGTAGCTCTGCTTGGCCGTGGCCCCGAAGGAAAACAGCCCGTGCTGGAGCAGCACCATCCCCTCCAGCTCCTGGCCGCGGGCGGCGGCGGCCTCCGCGGCCGCCTCATAGGCCTCGGCGGCGGCCTTGGCCAGCGCGAAGCCGGGCATTACGTAGGGAACGATCGCCACCCGTTCGCCATAGACCCGGCGGCACACCGCCTCGGCGTCGGGCTGATCGGCCAGCGCCAGCAGCGCCACCGCATGGGTGTGATCGATGAAGGCGTGGGGCAGGAAGGCATGCAGCAGGGCCTCCACCGAGGGGTTGGGCGCCGCCGGATCGATCAGGTGGCGCCGCTGGGCCGCCACCATGTCCTCGTCGCTGAGGGACGGCAGCGCGCGCAGCCGCAGCAGCGGCTCCAGCTGCACGGCCGGGTGACCCGGCGGCTCGATCGTGGCCAGATCCCAGCCGCTGCCCTTGACGCACAGCACGGAGATGGTGTCGCCGAGCAGGTCGGTGACGCTCGTTTTCAGCGAGGTGTTGCCGCCGCCGTGCAGCACCAGTTCCGGGTCGGCGCCCAGCAGGCGGGCGGAGTAGGTGCGCAGGGCCAGCGCCTCGCTCACGCCCCGGGCGCCGTAGTGAGCCACAGCCGCCTGCGCATCGGCGTCGGACCAGCGGTTGAGCACGGCCATGGGACGGGAAGGAGCTTGGGGGAGACTACGGGGAGCCACCCTGCAGGGCCTGCCCGTGTCGTCCCAATGCCGCCGCAGGCCCCCGCTCACCCCGCAGCAGAAAGGCAGGGGGTGGGCGGCAGCGGCGTTGCTGCCGGTGGTGCCACTGGTGCTGCTGGCCCTGGCGGCGCCCGGCCCGGCCCAGCAGCCGAACCCGCCCCAGATTCCCCGCGACGGCTGGAAGGACTGCGAGTACAACGGCAAGCCCCTGGCCTGCGTGGATGAGCAGATCCCCGGCGGCCTGAAGATCCGCTGGAAGGACGGCCTGTCGATGACCTACCGGGAGGTGTCCAGCAAGGGCAAGGACCCCAGCGGCAGCGACCTGCTGCGCGACCGGCTGGGGGGCCTCTGGCGCCGGGAGCTCTACGTGCAGGGCAACATCTCGCTCACCAACGACGCCAACGGCAACCGGATCTTCGTGCCGCTGCGCTTCCCCTGCAAACCGCCCCTGAAGGGGGAGGTGGGCTACTGCCGCTACTGACCCCGCCGCCATGAGAGCGATTCTCGCCACCCCTGCCCTGGTGGACACGGAGCTGCCGGAGCCCGTGCCCGGCCCCCACGACCTGCTGGTGCGGATCGAGGCGGTGGCGGTGAACCCGATCGACACCAAGCTGCGGGCGGCCGTGGGCGCGGGGGATCCCCCGAGACAGCTGGGCTGGGATGCCGCCGGGGTGGTGGCGGCGACCGGGGAGCGGGTGAGCCGCTTCCAGGCGGGGGATCCGGTGATGTTCGCCGGTGATGCGGGACGGGCCGGCTGCAACGCCGAAGCCGTGCTGGTGGACGAGCGGCTGGTGGGGCGCAAACCGGCCCGGCTCTCCTGGGCCGAGGCAGCCAGCATTCCGCTGACGGGGCTGACGGCCTGGGAATCACTGTTCGAGCGGCTCGGGCTCGATCCGCCCGACGGTGGTACGGCCGGGGGCGGGGGTGGCCCCAGCCTGCTGATCCTCGGCGGCGCCGGCGGGGTGGGCTCGATCACCATCCAGCTGGCCCGCCGGGCCGGGGTGGTGGTGATCGCCAGTGCCTCACGCCCCGAGAGCGCCGCCTGGGTGCAGGAGCTGGGGGCCGACCACGTCGTCGACCACCTCCGGCCCCTGGCTCCCCAGCTGGCCGCCCTGGGCTTCGAGGCGGTGGATCACATCGCCAACTTCAGCGACACCGACGCCTACTGGGAGGTGATGGCCGAGCTCATCGCCCCGCTGGGCTCGATCGTGGCGATCGTGGGCAACCGCCACCCCCTCGACCTCAACCTGCTCAAGGCCAAGAGCGTGACCTTCGCCTGGGAGTTCATGTTCAGCCGCTCCCAGTTCCAGACCGCCGACATGGGGCGGCAGGGGGAGATCCTGGATCACCTCGCCGAGCTCTTCGAGGCCGGCGTGGTGCGCCCCACCCTGGGCCGCACCCTCAGCCCCATCAACGCCACCAACCTGGAGCTTGCCCATGCCCAGCTGGCCTCCGGGAGCACGATCGGCAAGATCGCACTCAGCGGCTGGGGCTGAGTGCCATGGGCGCCCGCCGCACTCGGGGAGGCCTCAGCGCACGGCCACCAGCACCCGGTGGCGGGGGTCGCAGGCCTCCCGGCGCACGTCGCGGAAGCCGGCCTGCTCCAGGGTCCTGGGCAGATCGAGGCTGAAGTAGTCCGCCAGGTAGGGCTCGGTGCTCTTGAGCAGGGTGGCGATCGGCGCCGGCAGGCGGCGGATCACGGCCGAATCCGGGTCCTGATCCACCAGGGCCACCACCCCGCCGGGCCGCAGCAGGCGGGCCGCCTCCCGCAGCACCGCCTGGGTGGCGCCTGCGGGCAGCTCGTGGCAGACGAACTGGAGGGTGATCAGGTCGACGCTGGCCGCCGGCAGGCCGGTGGCTTCGGCGGCGGCGTGGTGCCAGCGGCGGATGCGGCCGCCGGGGTCGCGGACCCTGGCCACCGCCAGCATCTGGGGGGAGAGGTCGAGGCCGTCGACGGCGACGCCTGTGCCCTCACGTCGCTCCAGCCAGTCCTTGAGGGCCAGGGTGCCGACGCCCACCGAGCAGCCGATGTCGAGGGCACTGCGCACCGGGCCGGTGAGGCTCGGCTCGATCGCGGCGAAGATCGCGTCCCGCAGCCGCCGCTGGGCGTCCTGGGGCTCCAGGGTTTCCCCCGGCCACACCCGCAGGGCCATGGCATCGGTGGCCTGCTCCGCCTCACCGGCCGCCTGCCAGCAGAGGTTGCCCTCCTGGTAAGCGTGGAAGCGGGCCCGGTAGTAGGCCGGCGTGGCGGTGGCCGCATCCGTGCTGCTGGCCAGCAGCGGCTCGGCCTGCCGCACGAGCTCCTCGCGCCGGGCCCGCCAGGCGATGCCGCGGCGCTCGGCGGTGCGGATGATCAGCTGGCGGGCCTGCAGGAACAGCAGCCGGCGCAGGGGCTCGACCGCCAGCAGCCGGTCGATCAGCCAGCCGAGGGGATGGCGCGAAGCCACCCAGTTGGGGGGCGGGGCGGCGGCGGTCAGGGCCGGAGCGGCGGGCTGGGCCTGGGCCATGGCGGCGAAGGGGCGGCGACTCAGTCTGACGGCGTTGCGGCCCCCGGCGCCGGGCGCAACCGCAGCGAGGCCGCGAAGCCCGCCAGGGCCACCGCCAGCCAGATCCAGCCGTGCAGACTAAAGCTCATCACCCCGCCCAGGAAGGCATTGACGTTGCACCCCGACGCGAGCACCCCGCCGTAGCCCATCAGCAGGCCGCCGAAGCCACGCCGGGCCAGGTCCGGCAGGGGCTCGGACCGCTCACCGCGCCAGCGGAAACGGCCCTCGGCCAGGGCGGTGGCGATGGCTCCGTAGAGCAGGCCCAGATCCACGAGCAAGGCCTCGTTGAACAGCCAGGCCTCCGGCCCCGCCAGCAGGGCCTGGCCCCGGGGACTTGACCAGAACAGGCTGCTGCCTGGATCCCAGCCCAGGGCCTGGGCGGCGTGGGCGCCACTGAGGGCCAGGCCCCAGAGCACCTTCCAGGGCTCGGCCGTCACCAGCAGCAGGCCCGTGGCCAGCAGGGCGACGGCGATGGCGCCGCCGTAGAGCCGGCGGCTGGGTGAGCGCCAGGGGACCTGGCCGCTCCAGCGCGTCAGCAGCACGGCGATCAGGGCCATGAAGGCGAGCTGCAGGGTCAGGGCGCCTAGCAGGCCGAAGAGCTCCAGGCCGACCGGGGACGGGAGGCGCGGCAGGGGCAGGGCCGCCAGCTGCGGGGCGTGCAGGGTGCCGAGGAAGGCGCCGACGATCAGGCCGATCAGGGCGGCCAGCACGCCGCCGCCGCCGCGGGAGGTGGCCGCCAGGGTGCCGCAGCCGCAGGCCCGGGCCCGCTCCATGCCGATGCCGAACAGTAAGGCTCCGGCCAGGAAGGGCAGGGAGAGGGGGGTGGCCAGCAGCTTCGGCTGCAGGCCGGTCAGGGGCTCAGCGGTGAGCACCAGGGCCATGGCGATCACCAGCAGCGCCGCCAGCAGCAGCTGGGCGAAGACCGGGTGGGGATCCCGCCGCTCGATCAGCCGGCGATAGCCGGAGGCGAAACCGAAGCCGGAGCGGACCAGGGCATGGCCGAGGCCGCAGCCCAGCCCCCAGACGAGGGCGGAGGTCGGTTGCCGTAACGCCAGGGCCACCCCGATGGCGATGGCCGGGGCCACGGCCAGCGCTGGGGGAAGCGGCCGTTTCAACGCTTCTTCGTCTTGGCGGCGGGGGCCGAGCTGTCACCGCCGGTGTCGCAGGCCAGGGCGGCGGCCGGGGCGAGCAACAGCAGCAGCAGGCTGGCCAGCGCCCAGAAGCGGACACGGAAGATGGTCATGGCCATGGCGGGGGGGGAGAGGGGCTCAGCGGAGGCTCACCTGCTGGGGTGGGCTGCCCTCAGGCCCCACGGAAATCGGCAGATTGGAGGCGCTGTACTCGGTCCAGGAGCCCTCGTAGATCCGCACTCGCGGGTACTTGAGCAGATGCTTCAAGGTGAGGAACTGGAGGCTGGCTTCCCTGCCGGTGCTGCAGGAGACGATCACCTCCTTGTCGGGAGTGATGCCGCGGCTCACCAGGAGGGCCCGGATCTCGTCGAGGGAGCGGAGCTTGTGGGCGTTCTTCTTCGCCTCGTCGGAGTTGTTGGCTTCGGTGAATGTCTGCCAGGGGATGTTCTTCGCTCCTGGGATGTGGCCGTTGCGGATGAAGGTCTGGTCCGTGCCTTCGAACTGGGCCTTGGGGCGTGGGTCGATGATCACCACGTCGCTGCGGCCGATCAGGGGCTCCAGTTCGCTGAGGCTGATGGCCAGGCCCTAAACCGTGGTGGGCCGGAAGGTCCCGGCCTGGAAGCTGGGGAAGGACTTGGTGGTGCTCTGCCCAGCTGCCTTGAAGCCGCTCAGGCCGCCATCGACGCTGGCCACCTGGCGCACGCCGCTCTTCTCGAGGATGTAGGAGACCAGGGAGGTGCCCAGCACATCGTTACCGTCGGAATAGACGAGCACCGAATCCCGGTTGGAGATGCCGGCCTGGCTCAGCAGGCTGGCCAGTTTGGCGGGGCTCCAGATCTGGAAGGGCAGGCGGCCGTTGGGTCCGCGGAAGGCCTGCTCCAAGAGATGCACCGCCCCGGGCACGTGGCCGCCGATGTAGGAGAGCGGCGGCACCGGGCGCACGTCGAGGACCTTCCAGCGCCCCGAGCGGGCGGCGGCGGCGGCCTCCTCGGGAGAGAACACCTGGAAGCTGGTGCCCCCCGGCGCCAGGGTGGTCACACCGGTGCTGGCCTGGGCCGGAGCGGCGGAGATGGCCCGGGTGATCGGCGCGTCGCCGAGGGCGAAGCCGGTGGCAACTAGTGCTGCAGCGGTGGCGGTCCCGGCCGCGACCGAGAGCAGCAGGCGCCGGGTTGGGCGGGAGGTCTGCGGGAACATTGAACGCAAAGGCGACCGATATACCGATGTTTAATTGATAACCCCGCTGGGGCCCTGTGTGTTCAACCACGTCTGGGTGTATCCCGACGAATCGGGGTAACGTCCCTGCGACCTTGCAAACAAGCCATGCACTGGCGTCCCCGTCTGCTGGCCTTCTCCACCTCCCTGCTGGTGGGAGCCGGCGCCCTGGTCGGCGGAGCCGCCCTGGCCACCCCGGCCGGATCCCTGCTCAAGGGCCTGTCACTGCCGCTGCCCAAGCCGGCCGCCAGCCTGTTCGCCGCGAACGCCATCGGCCAGACCAGCCTCAACACCCAGCTGCCCGGCAAGCCGGAGGAGCTGCTCGCCAAGGTGAAGGCCTCCCTGGCCAAGCAGGGCTACAGCGAGCGCAAGATCAACACCGTGGTGGGCCCGTGGGGCTTCAACCTGGTGCTGGATCCGCCGGCTGGAACCAAGGTGGATGGCACCGCCGAGGGCAAGGCGGCCGCGCTGGTGCTTCAGGCCACCGCCCTCGGCCCCAACCAGCTGAACCTCAACGTCCGCTTCGAAGGGCTCTGAGGGGTCAAGGACCAGAGTGGCCCCATGGACAGCAAGCCAGCCCCCAACTGGTGGGCCCGCAACTGGAAATGGCTGGTGCCGGCCGGCTGCCTCACGGGGGTGGCCGGGCTTGCCGGCTTCATCGCTCTGATCGTCGGCCTCGTGTTCGGGCTGATCAAATCGACCACGCCCTACCAGCAGGCCCTGGCCAAGGCCCAGAAGGATCCGGTGGTGATCAGTCGGCTGGGCGCCCCGATCAATGGGGGCTTGCTGGTGTCCGGCAGCGTCAATCTTTCCGGTGGCACGGGCCAGGCCAACCTGGCCATTCCCCTGCAGGGGTCCAGGGGCAACGGCACCCTGTACGTGGAGGCCCGCCAGAGCGCCGGCACCTGGACCTACTCCACCCTGACGGTCCGACCGGACGGCGCCGGTGAACCCATCAGCCTGCTGCGGCCCTCGCTCTGAATCGAGCGACGGGCAGCGGCTCAACCCGCGGCCACCGCCACCGGGGCGGCATAGAGGGCCTGGAGGCCCGCCTCGCTGGCCGGCGCCACGCCCCGCTCGGTGATCAGGGCCGTCACCAGGCGGGCGGGGGTGACATCGAAGGCGGGGTTGAAGCCGTCGCTGCCGTCGGGCACCAGCTGCACGCTGGTGGGCTCCCCTGCGGCGGGCTTGCCGGCGATGCGGGTCACCTCCAGGGGGGAACGGGCCTCGATCGGGATCTCGGCCACCCCGTCGGCGATCGACCAGTCGATGGTGGAGGCAGGCAGGGCCACGTAGAAGGGCACGCCGTTGTCGTGGGCGGCCAGGGCCTTGAGGTAGGTGCCGATCTTGTTGCAGACATCGCCGCAGCGGGTGGTGCGGTCGGTGCCGACGATCACCGCGTCCACCTGGCCGTGCTGCATCAGGTGCCCGCCGGCGTTGTCGACGATCACGGTGTGGGGCACCCCCTCCCGGCCCAGCTCGAAGGCCGTCAGGCTGGCCCCCTGGTTGCGGGGGCGGGTCTCGTCAACCCACACGTGGATCGGCAGGCCGGAGCGGTGCGCCTTGTAGATCGGCGCCAGGGCCGTGCCCCAGTCGACCGTGGCCAGCCAGCCGGCATTGCAGTGGGTGAGCACGTTCAGGGGCTGGCCGCGGCGCTCCTCGGGGCGGCTGGCGGCGATCTCCTGGAACAGGCGCAGGCCGTGGTCGCCGATCGCCTCGCACATGGCCACGTCCTCCTCGGCGATGGCGGCCGCCTCGGCCTTGGCCGCCTCGGCGCGCTGCTCCGCCGCCAGGGGCAGCACCTGGGCCCGCACCCGCTCCAGGGCCCAGCGCAGGTTGATGGCGGTGGGGCGGGTGGCGTCGAGGCGCTCGAAGGCCGCCGCCAGGGACGCATCGGAGGGGTCGGCCTGCAGGGCCAGCATCAGCCCGTAGGCCCCGGTGACGCCGATCAGGGGAGCCCCCCGCACCACCATGGTGACGATCGCCTCGGCCGCCTCCTCGACGCTGGTGAGCGAGCGGGTCAGGAAGCGGTGCGGCAGCAGGGTCTGGTCGATCACACCGACCGAGCGGCCGCCCTCCTCCAGCCAGATGGTGCGCCAGGGCCTGCCGTCGATGTTCATGGGGGTGCGGGGGGTGCGGGCATCGGCCCCATTGTTTCGCCCTGCTGCCCAGCGGCGCCGGGCGGGGACGTGAGCCAGAACACCACGGCAGGAAATGATCAGAAAACCAACCTAAAATCGGCGAAACCCATCCCTCCAGGCCATGGCGTCGAATCCGGTCACCTGGTTTGAGCTGAACGTGCACGACATCGAGCGGGCCAAAGCGTTCTATACGGCCGTGTTCCAGGTGGAATTCCAGGACTTCTCCAACCCAGAGATGGCCTACTGGTGCTTCCCGATGGATGACGGGCAGGTGGGCGCCGGTGGGGCATTGATGAAGATGGCGGGGTGCGAACCGGGGAAAGGCGGCACGATGGTGTATTTCAATTGCGACGATTGCGCGGTGGAGGAAAGCCGCGTGGTGCCCGCTGGCGGCACGGTGTGCCGGCCGAAGATGGCGATCGGCAACTTCGGCTTCATCTCCGTGGTCATCGACACGGAGGGCAACCCAATCGGGCTGCATTCGCTGCGTTAGCCGAAGCCACCAGGGTCAGGCGGCGGAATGAAGGCCTCCTGTTCTGGCGGTTGTCGGCGTTGGAACGCAGCCTTCAGCTCGGGCAGCGGTATCCCTTGTCGTTGAACAACACCAGGCAGGCATCCGCCACCTCCGGGTCGTAGAGAATACCGCGGTGGTGGGTGATCTCCTCGAGAGCGGCAGTGAGGCCCAAGCCTGCACGGTAGGACCGGTGGAAACACATCGTCTCAACCACGTCGGCCACAGCCAGGATCCTGTCTTCCATCAACAATTGATTGCCGGGCAGGGCGTCAGGGCATCCACTTCCGTTGATGTGCTCGTGGTGTTCCAAGTGGCACTGCACACCTAAGCGGCCAGGCTCGTCAATCCGCCCGGCCAGGGGAACTACAGGTGCCGCCGATGTTCATCGCGTGGTGAGCTGGGAGGTATTCAGTTGATGCAGAGCGGATGACCTGCTTATGCGTTGCGGATACAGCACTGATGAAGGCGTAGAGGCAGGAGCATCTGGTGGCGGGAAGGAGCTGGGAGCCTTTCCAAGTGCATACCCCTCGCGGGATGGTCACTGAGCGGACCATTGTTTCAGCATGCCATTCGTGCACGAAACCTTCCTGCAGCAAGCCATTCATTCAGCGGGCAGCGCGTGCTGCGCTGCTGCGACGGCCATAGACAATGGCGCCGAAACCGGTGACATACATCAACAGGCTGTAGACGGCGGCTGGTATCGCCATCTCCGGGCTGTTGAGCAGGCCGGCGGTGATGGCGATCGCCAGCGTGCCGTTCTGGAGGCCCACCTCGATCGCCAAGCAGATCCGCTGAGCTGGGGGCAGACGAAACAGACGGCCAGCGAAGAAACCCGCCAGCATCGCCAGCAGGTTGAGCATCAGCACAGCGAGGCCCACCTGCGCCAGGAAGCCCGGCAGCCTGGTGCCCTCCCGTGCGAGCAACAGCACAATGATGAGCGCCAGCAGCCCCGCCGCCAGGCGGCTCATGTGCGGCTCGAGACGTCGCGCCGTTCTGGGGAAGCGCCGGCGAATGATCATGCCGATCGCTGTAGGCAAGAGGGTGATCAGGAAGATCTGCAGCATGGTGGATCCAATCGGCAGGGAAATCGCCGCCTGCGCGTTGAGAAAATGCTGCAGTGCCAGGTTGGTGAACAGCGGAATCGTGAACACGGTGAGGATGCTGCTCACGGCCGTGAGAGTGACCGACAACGCCACATCACCCCGCGCCAGATAGGTGAGCAGGTTGGAGGAGGGGCCACCAGGACAGAGCGTCAACACAATCAGACCCACCGCAATCGTCGGCTGCATGGGCACCACCAGGGCCACAAGAACGCCGATCAGCGGCAACACCAGGAGCTGGCACAACGTACCGATGGCCACAGCCTTGGGATCACGTGTGATGCGCTGAAAATCCTCAGCCACCAGGCTGAGCCCCATGCCCAGCATCACGATCGCCAACGCAAGCGGCAGCAGAACCGCCGTGAAGATGGTGCTCTGCATCAGCCGCTGCTGGTCAAGAGAGGAAAGAAGTCAGCCGGCCTAGACCCTAATCCAAGCCCTCACCGGGCTCACGTACAAGCCGGACCTGAGGCGCGGGCCTGGGGTGCTTTAGCGATCCAGACAAGAGGCCGCAGGCAGTGAGCAAGCTCTGGCGATCACCCTGAAGGGAGCTCATGAAAGCGCATCAGGAGACCAAAGCCAGAAACCTCATCTGAGGTCAAAACCAGGAGCCAATCCTGTGTCAGGACGTCCTGAGTGTGCCCAGGGGCGATACCCCCTGGCCTCCCCGTGGCCATCCTCCAGCCAACAGGTGACCAACCTTTGACCGAGCCGCAGCCAACCGGGGGCGACCCCGTGGCCAACCGCAAGGAGGCTACTCAAGATGTTACGAACCTCCCATCTGCGAAGGATGAAGCTCAATAGGAATGGCATGGCCACCTGCACCTAGCACGACGGGAATGGTTCCAGGGAACAGAGCTGGTTTGACGAGAAGCAGCCAGTCAGTCAGTTTTCCGGAGATAATCCGGAGCTTGATCATCACTGTGGGCATGGCCATAAACAACACCCGATGGGAAGTACTCGGCATCGAACTGCACCTTGCCGGCCACCTCCTCACCCGCCACCTCAGCAATGAAGCGCAGCGTGAGATCAATACCAGCAGAAACACCCGCAGAACACCAGATCATTCCATCCCGGGTGAATCGCTCCTCCACCACCTCCACATCGCCAAAGGCACGCAAACGATCCAGCGAGGCCCAGTGAGTGGTGGCTCGCTTGCCGGCGAGCAGCCCCGCCGCCTGCAGCAGAAAAGCACCGGTGCATACGGACAACACCGCCTGACAAGAGCGGGCCTGCTCCGCCACGAACTCCAGCAGGCAAGTGTTGAACACTTCTACGCGGGTTCCCTGGCCGCCCGGTACCAGCAAGACATCGAGTGCTGGGCACGCCTCGAAGGACACATGCGGATTGATCGACAGGCCATTGGCGCAGACCACCGGCTCCAGCCGCTCCGCCACGGTGAGGCAGCTGCTGGGGCCACCGTCATGCTGCTTCCAGAGCGAGAACATCTCCCATGGGCCGATCACATCGAGCTCTTCAACCTGAGGAAACACAAGAAGGCCGATGTCCATGGAGAAACCTGCAGGTGAAGGTCTGGGCCTGAAGCTGGGAGCAAGGGCATACCCACACGGACGCCCCTCGTGAAGCCAGCCGGCGGCAAGCGCTCCGGCCTGGACGACAAAGGACGCTCCTCTTCATCATCGTCAATGTCGCCGACCGAGACGTGTGCCTGCATTCCCATCGAGGACTTAGCAACAGTCTTGTTATAGAGGCTGGCCCCAACGCTTGCAAGAAAGACAGCGAGCAACCAGCCTGCAACAAGCAAGCCAATATCCTCCTCTCTGCTGTCAGGGAAGTGGTACCCAATCAACGCGATCGCCATCTGCGCGAACCCTTCAGCAACCCCTCATCCATGCCAGTCTCCATGCTGAATCATGGCGATCACGACAGCAGCGCTGAGGCTCAGGGCCTGGAACAGAGATGGCCAGGCTCAGGGTCATTGCGGAATGCCAAAAAGACAAGAACCGGTGGAAGCGAGAAGCCACACGGATCCGTCAACAGGGTGGCATCAGAACCTCATTGGAAAATGGTGAATCCAGATCGGTGGCATGCACGTGCACATCGGGATCGGCGCAGAGGATAGCCACCAGGTCGTTGTGCAATGTTTCGGCAGCTTCATCGGCACCGGTGTTAACGAAGCGAAAGCGACGCCAACTCCACCGGCTTGTGGGAGTAGCCCCATCGCCGAGGTAGAGCTCCAGGCTGCCATCAGCACAGGCACGCCCATAAACACACACACCAAAGGTGAAGGGGTAGCCGGCCAACTCCACCCACCACCCCCAGTCTTCACAACAGAAGAATGGAGCAAGGTATCCAAGTTCCCACAGTCTGTCAGTGAGATACTCCGCCAGGGCCTTCCCATAGGTGCCTTCGTTGATGATCTGATCAGCTTCTCCTGGAAGAATGGAGAACTTCGCAGATGTGATGTGGATGAAGCGGGTCATCGGCAGGTCACCACCTAGAGCCGGCAGTCAGGCATCGCACCGCGACAACGCCAAAAAAACTCCAAGCCTGAATCCAGAAATGACCTGAACCATGGCCCTCGCCTGCCCCGAAGCGAGATCCAAACAATCGCCTCAAGCCTTCCGCCTGACGTCGTCCGAAAAGCCCCTGAATTGACCTCACCAATGACCTCACCGATGACACCCAGGGTTCACCGAATTGAAGGTGATTGCGAAACGAGTGGCTCAAAAGAAGCCTGAAGCAGCGCCGGCCAGAGCCATCAGCCTGCAAGTCCACACCACTCACATCGCCAGCTCGGGCGTGGCAGCCCATCAGCGGGTTGTCCAACGGGGATCAAGATGCGGGTCTTCGCCCTGAGCCGCTTGTTCAGCGGAGACGGGCCTAAACCCATCGATGTATTCGAAACGATCAACAACATGCCCTTGCATGAAGGCACGTCCAGACGTAGGGCAACGGCGAAACTCCCAGGTGTGCTCAATGCGGGCCTTCAGGAGCTGGCTGGTTGGACTGTTCTCAGGGCGATGGCGATAGGTCCACAGCATCACCGTCCTGGCCATGGTGAAAGGCTCCTGAACCGCCACATGGATGGAGGTGTAATCGTGAATCTCATCGAAGAATCTTCTCTTCGCGATCTGATGGGCTTCAAAATCCGCGTAACCAACCCATTGCTTATCACCAAAACGCATGTAGAAGCCATCCGTGGCAATGACAGGCAGGAACGCAGACAACCCCACCTGCAGATCGTGCAGACGTCCCCACTCCAGGATGATTGAACGGGCCTCGTCTTCAGAAACGGGTTCCAGTGCGGGCACGGGAAAGAGGGTTGACACAGTCTCTGGATGCTAGCTACGCGATTCACTCCCGTCGGGGTCGACGGCGCGTGCCTGAATGCCATGCAAGCGTGAAGCAGCACACAGAGATCACGGCTGCACGGGTCAAGAGCGCAGCGTAAAGCCCATGCCTCCACTGACGGCACTGTTCGTTCATCACTGAACAACCGAAGGCTAGCCGCCAGGAGCAGAGGCCTGATGTCTACACTTGAGTCGCTGGTCAGGCGAGAAGTGTTGCTTGAATCGATGTGCTGAGTGGAGTCGTCGGACGGCCGATCAGTCTGCTCAAGGTTCTGCTGTCGTCATACAATCCACCCTGAGCAGCGCCAGTGTCTGACTCCGCCAGCATCATGGCAAAGGGCGGCGGGAAGCCGGCACCTTCCAGCGCTTGGCTGTAGTCAGCCTGAGACATGTTCTGATAGCAGACCGGCTTGTGAGCCTGCCGGCTGAGCTCGTCCGCAAACTCCGTCAACGTGTAAGCCTCATCACCTGCCAATTCATACACCTTGCCAGCCTGATCATCGGCCAGCAACACAGCAGCATCGGCAGCTGCGTAATCAGCGCGCGTTGCCGAAGCAATTCGGCCTTCACCCGCGCAGCCCATCACGACACCGTAGCCAAGGGCGGCCGGAATGCTGGCGAGATAGTTCTCGGTGTACCAGCCATGCCGCAAGACAACGTGGGGAACTCCAGCGTCTTGCAGGAGGATTTCCGTCTGGTGATGTTCTGCCGCCAGCGGAAGCGGGCTCACATCAGCGTGCAGAAGGCTGGTATACGCCAGCAGCTTTACACCCACAGCTTTGCAGGCATGGATCACGTTGGCATGCTGCGGCACGCGGCTTCCAACCTCACTGCCGGAGATCAACAACACTTTGTCGGCACCGGAAAATGCGGCGTCCAGAGTGGAGGGCTGGGCGTAATCCATCTGCCGAACCTGTACACCAAGGCTGGCGAAGCCAGCAACGCTCTGAGGGTTACGAACCGCGGCCACCAACGCACTGGCCGGAACCGATTGCAACAGCTCACGCACAACCAACTGCCCAAGTTGCCCCGAGGCGCCCGTCACAACAATCATGAAGTCAGCTCGTTCCTTTTGGTCGGCAAGGTCACCGTAATGTGAGACACTAACAAATCGCAAGTACCAACCAAAAGGTAAGTGCATGAGCGTCTTCCCTGCCCAGCCCGACACGCTGAGCCAGCGGCTCGACAAAGGCGATCTCTTCGCCCAACCCTGCCCCTCGCGCGACATCCTCAAGCACGTATGCAGCCGCTGGGGAGTGCTCTGCCTGCTATCCCTGCGCCAGGGTACGCATCGGTTCAGTGAGCTCAGACGCAAAATCGGTGGCGTCAGCGAGAAAATGCTGGCCCAGAGCCTCCAAGCTCTCGCAGACGATGGCTTTGTCCTGCGCGTGTCCTATCCGGTGGTGCCTCCATTCGTGGAGTACAGCCTCACGCCCTTGGGAGAAGAAGTGGCCGAGCATGTCGCCACCTTGGCCAACTGGATTGAAGTGAATCTGCCACGGGTGTTGGAGGCCAGAACACACGTGTCCACGCCCTGAAGAGCCTCAATGGAAAGCGGCCCTGATGATCTGCGCCGAACCAGCAACGTTCACGTCCTCAGATCTTTCAAGCCACCAGATCCTTCCAGTCACCAGATCCTTCGAGCCATCCGCACGGCGTTCCACACCAGCCACCTACGCTCCCTCCACAAGCTGCGGGAGGCCTCACCGGCAGCCCAGTCCTGAGCCATGGACCTTTTCGAGCGCCAGTGGAGCACCTACCGCCGCGTGGTTGACCACGACCTGATGGAGCACAAGGCGCTCTCGGCAGCCACCACAGCGGCGATCGAAGGCTGGCTGGCCCAGCGGCCATCAGGGTCGCCGCTGCCCCGGATGGTGGATCTGGGCTGTGGCGATCTGGCCCTGCTGGCGCCGCTGCTGCGGCGGCTGCCGCTGGGGTCGTACCTCGGGATTGATCTTGCCGCTCCCGTACTGCCCCTGGCCGCCGCCCAGCTGCAGGGGGTGCCCTATCCCTGCGCCTGGCGTGAGCAGGATCTGCTCTCCTGGGCGCTGGAGCCGGCCGGCGACGACCCCGGCGCCAGCGCCGCCGCACCGGTGGATCTGATCCACACCTCCTTCGCGGTGCATCACCTCACCACGCCGGAGAAGGCCCGGTTTCTGGCGGCCTGCCGCGCACGCCTCGCACCCACCGGCCTCCTCCTCTGGGCCGATGTGTTCCGTGAACCGGGCGAAAGCCGCGAGGCCTATGTGGCCCGTTACGTGCAGCGCATCTCGGACGGCTGGCAGGCGCTCGCAGCCGAAGAACGGCAGCGGGTGATGGATCACCTCAGCCGCTTTGATCACCCCGCCGACGCGACCGCGATCCAGCACACGGCAGAAGCGTGCGGCTGGCGATGGCAGTGGCTCTGGCGTGGAAGCCACCGCGCCGAAGCCCTGGCCCTGCTCACCCCCTGCTGACCGGCGGCCGGTGGTCAGCCGTGCTCCTTCAGAAACTCCACGCTGCTCTGCAGTTCGTCGGCGAAGCGGTCGATTTCTTCGAAGGTGGTGGTGAAGGCCAGGCTGGCGCGCGCCGTGGCCGACAGGCCGTAGTGGCGATGCAACGGCTGGGTGCAGTGGTGGCCGCTGCGGATGCAGATGCCACCGGCATCCAGCAGGGCCGAGAGGTCGTTGGCATGCAGGCCCTCCACCGTGAAGGCGGCCAGGGCGCCGCGATCGGGTTGCTGCTCCGGCGTGGGGCCGAGGACCGTGAGCCCTTCGATCGCCTGCAGCCGCTGGAACAGGTGGCGGGTGAGCCCCTGCTCCCAGGCGTGGATACGCTCCAGACCAATGGCATTGAGGTAATCGAGCGCGGCGCCCATCCCCACCGCTTCACCGATCGCCGGGGTGCCGGCTTCAAACTTATGGGGCAGCTCCGCCCAGGTGCTGACGTCGAGGCCCACATCCTGGATCATCTCGCCGCCGCCCAGAAATGGCGGCATCGCCTCCAGTAGCGCCTCGCGGGCCCAGAGGAAGCCCATGCCGGTAGGGCCGCAGAGCTTGTGCGAAGAGCCCACCAGGAAATCAGCGCCCAGCGCGGCCACGTTCACCGGCAGGTGCGGCAGGCTCTGGCAGGCATCCACCAGCAGCAGAGCACCGGCCTGGTGCGTGAGCTGGGCGATCGCCGCGATCGGATTGAGGCAACCGAGCGTGTTGCTGATCTGCACCACGCTCACCAGCCGCGTGCGTTCATTGAGCAGACGGCTGAAATCCTCCATGTCGAGCTCGCCGGTGTCGGTGAGGCCTGCGTGGCGCAGCACGGCTCCGGTGCGGGCCGCCAGCAGCTGCCAGGGGACCAGATTGCTGTGGTGCTCCATCACCGTGAGCAGGATTTCGTCGCCGGGCCGCAGGAATGCATCCCCCCAGCTGCGGGCCACCAGATTGATCGCCTCGCTGGCATTGCGGGTGAACACGATCTCCCTGGGGGTGGCCGCAGCGATGAAGCGGGCGGTCTTGTCGCGAGCGCCTTCAAACGCATCGGTGGCCCGGGCGCTCAGCTGGTGGGCGCCGCGGTGCACGTTGGCATTGTCGTGGGAGTAGTAGCCCTGCAACGCCTCCAGCACCTGCCGCGGCTTCTGGCTGGTGGCGGCGTGATCGAGATAAATCAGCGGTTGCCCCAGGCAGGCCTGCTGGGCGAGCAGCGGAAAATCGGGCCGGGTGAGCGCCGCCAGGTTCTCGCCCGGGGCGGTCCCAGTCGCCGCAGCGGCAACCCCAGAGGCCATCGCGCCTGAAGCACCATTCGGCTCGGTGCCCGGAGCACCGTTGGGCTCCGTGGTGGCTGTGGTCAGCGAGGGAACGGTGACGGGCATCGGGGTCAGGCCTCCGCGAGCAGACGCTTGAGGGGCTCCCACCCTGCCGCCGCCGGCGGCAGATCGCGTAGCACCTCCTGGCAGAAGCCCCGCTTGAGCAGCCCCGCGGCCACGGCGGCACTGATGCCCCGGCTCTGCAGATAGAAGAGTTCGTTCTGCTGCAGACGGCTCACCGTGGCGCCATGGGCGCAGCGCACGTCGTCGGCAACGATCTCGAGCTCGGGCTTGGTGTCGATGCGGGCCTGGTTGGAGAGCAGCAGGTTGCGGCTCAACTGGGCGGCATTGGTGCGCTGGGCCAGCCGCGGCACCTTCACGGCGCCGTTGAACACGCTGCGGCCGTGGCCGTCGGCGATCGCCTTGTGGAGTTGCTCCAACTGCCCGTCGGGCCCTTCGAACACCACCCGGCTGTGGGTGTCCACGCGCTGGTGCTCTTCAGCCAGCTGCAGGGCCTTGAGGCTGGTGAAGGCACCGCCCTCGGCCTGGCTCACCCGCGGCTCGAAGCGCGCCAGCGCCCAGCCGCGGCTGGCCCACACCGATTCCAGACGGCTTTCGATCTCCTGCTCCACCGCCAGATGGCCCAGGAAACAGGCCTCGCCCGTACCGAACGCCAGCAGACCGTGGCGCAAAGTGGAGCCACGTCCCAGCCGGGCCTCACACACCAGGCTGCTCAGGCATGGGCCATCGCCCAGCTGCACCTGGAGCACATTCAGGCTCGCCTTCTCCTCGAGCAGCAGCAGCACCCGCACCGGGGTGAGGCGCTGCCCGATGGGGTGAGTGCCGGGTTCAGCTGCGCCAGAACGATTCGCGCCCGCCACACTCACCAGCTCCAGCGTGGAAGCCACCGTGCCGCTGACGCGCAACGCCAGGCAACGGGTGGCGGTGGCCTGGTTCAGTTCCACCGGCCAGTGGGCCTGGCAGCCGGTGGCCGCCAGGGTGTGGCCCAGGGCCAGCGGCCATTCGCCTTCGCCCAGCAGCGACAGGCCGGCAGGCAGGCTCTGGCCGGCCAGGGGATCACTGCGGCCATCCAGCAGCAGCCGCACCGTGTCCGGCGCCGGTGGGGGCAGGGCGCTGGCAGCGGCAGGGCTGTCAGTGCCGCCGGAGCTGCCGGCTGTGGTGGCGGTGCCGTCGAACACCGCCAGGAGGGGAGCCAGGTCGGTGAAGCGCCAGTCTTCGTCGCGGCGGGAGGGCAGCGGCTGACGGGCCAGGGCTTCGCGGCCGCGCCACTGCACGGTTTCCAGCTCGCCTACCGGCGCATCGAGCGCGTCGAGGAAGCGCTGGGTCCAGGGGGCGGTGGCCACGCCCTGGGCGGCGGCGTCAGTGTCGGAAAGGGACGCCATCATCCGGCCACCTCGGCAACGCTGCGCTGCTCGGATGCCAGTTCGGCGTCGACCCAGTCGTAACCGCGCTCTTCCAGTTCGAACGCCAGTTCCTTACCGCCGGTACGCAGGATCCGCCCGGCCGCCATCACATGCACGTAGTCGGGGATGATCACATCCAGCAGGCGCTGGTAGTGGGTGATCAGCAGCGTGGCGTTCTCCGGGGTGGAGAGCTGATTGACGCCGGCGGCAACGATGCGCAGGGCGTCGATGTCGAGGCCGGAATCGGTTTCATCGAGGATCGCCACCGACGGCTCCAGCAGCGCCATCTGCAGGATTTCATTGCGCTTCTTCTCGCCACCGGAGAAGCCTTCGTTCACACTGCGCTCCAGGAAGGCGGGGTCCATCTTCACCACCTCCAGCCGCTCGCGCACCACATCTTCAAAGGCGAAGGTGTCCAGTTCTTCTTTGCCCAGCTCACTGCGACGGGCGTTGGTGGACACCCGCAGGAACTCGAGATTGCTGACCCCGGGGATCTCTACGGGGTATTGAAAACCGAGGAACAGACCGATGCGGGAGCGCTGCTCCGGCTCCAGATCAAGCAGATCAGCACCCCGGTACCGCACGCTGCCACCGGTGACGGTGTAGGCAGGGTGGCCGGCCAGCACCTTGGACAGCGTGCTCTTGCCGCTGCCGTTCCGGCCCATCACCGCATGGATCTCGCCGGCACGCACCGTGAGGTTCACACCCTTGAGGATCGGCTGGTCCTCCACGCGCGCATGGAGATCCACGATTTCAAGCAGAAGATCAGCGTCGGGGCGAATCACGGGCAGGGGGGCAGGGGAGAACGGGGTGGGGAGAGGGAGCGGGGCCGCCAGAGAGGCGGCGGAGCTGAGTGGCGGCGATCAGCCCACGGAGCCTTCGAGCTTCAGGGCCAGCAGTTTGTCGGCTTCGGCGGCAAACTCCATCGGCAGCTGGTTGAACACATCGCGGCAGAAGCCACTCACCATCATCGACACCGCCGCTTCGAAACCGATGCCGCGGCTCTGCAGATAGAACAGCTGATCGGCAGAGATGCGACAGGTGCTCGCCTCATGCTCGACCGCGGCATCCGGCTGCTGGGAGCGGATGTAGGGGTAGGTGTTGGCGGCGGCCTGGTCGCCGATCAGCATTGAATCGCACTGGCTGTAGTTCTTGGCGCCCACGGCCTTGGGGCCGATCTGCACCAGCCCCCGGTAGCTGTTCGACGACTGACCGGCACTGATGCCCTTGCTCACGATCGTGGAGCGGCTGCGGGGGCCCAGATGGATCATCTTGGTGCCGGTGTCGGCCTGCTGGCGGTTGTTGGTGAGGGCTACGGAGTAGAACTCGCCCACTGAATCAGCCCCCTGCAGAACACAGCTGGGATACTTCCAGGTGATCGCTGAGCCGGTTTCCACCTGGGTCCAGCTGATGTGGCTGCGATCGCCGCGGCACTGTCCCCGCTTGGTAACGAAGTTGTAGATGCCACCCTTGCCGTGCTCATCGCCGGCATACCAGTTCTGAACGGTGGAATACTTGATCGAGGCATCATCGAGGGCCACCAGCTCCACAACGGCGGCGTGCAGTTGGTTGGTGTCGAACATCGGGGCGGTGCAGCCCTCCAGATAGCTGACCGATGCGCCTTCCTCCGCCACGATCAGGGTGCGCTCGAACTGGCCGGTGTCACCGGAGTTGATGCGGAAATAGGTGGAGAGCTCCATCGGGCACTCCACCCCCTTCGGGATGAACACGAAGGAGCCGTCGCTGAACACCGCCGAATTGAGAGCAGCGAAGAAGTTGTCGTTGCTGGGAACCACCGTGCCGAGATAACGGGCGATCAGTTCGGGATGGTCTTTCACCGCCTCACTGATCGAGCAGAAGATCACGCCGTGCTCGGCCAGCTTCTCCCGGTAGGTGGTGGCGATCGACACGCTGTCGAACACCGCATCCACAGCCACATTGCTGAGCCGCTTCTGCTCGCTCAGCGGAATACCGAGCTTGTCGAAGGTTTCCAGCAGCTTGGGATCCACCTCATCAAGACTGGCCTTCTTTTCCTGCTGCTTGGGCGCCGCGTAGTAGATCAGCTCCTGATAATCGATCGGGGCATGGCCAAGGGCTGCCCAATCGGGCTCAGTCATGCGCAGCCACTGCCGGTAGGCCCGCAGGCGGAAATCCAGCAGGAAGGCGGGCTCGTTCTTCTTGGCCGAGATCAGCCGCACCACGTCCTCGCTGAGGCCCTTGGCAATCTTCTCGGTTTCGATGTCGGTAACGAAGCCGTACTTGTACGGCTGGCTGACCAGATCACCAACGGTAGGCGCTGTGGACATGACGGAGGCCTCCTCAGCCGGCTGTATGGGAAAGAATCTCTTCGGTGCTGATCGTCTGCTGGTCGCCGCGGAAGGGATTGTCTTCGGTGAGGAAGAGCATGCAGTGGCACTCCTTGCGTTCCCGCATCGGCACGCAAGGGCAGTTCCAGAACGCCTGGGACACTTCCGCCTGCTTGTCTTCGTAGTGGCGGCAGGGGCAGAGGGCGCCGCCCAGCTGGTCTTTGTGGCGGGCGAGGCCTTCCAGGACCACGGCGGTGACGCCGGGATCGCTGCAGAAGTAGGTGCCGGTGCGCTGGGCGTAGGTTTCGGCAAACTTCCGGATCACCTCCAGGCTTTCGCTGGTGGGGGCGGAGGGGGCGGAAACGGATTCGGGCATGGGCTCGGCGGGAAAGCGGGCGAAAGGCTGGTGGCTGGCCTGAAGCGGGGATCGCGGCAAGGGTTTCGCGTGGCCGGCCCCCTTCGAGAAGAAGAAGAGACCCGCTCGCCGGAAGCGATCAACCAGAGGCGATCTAGTGGCGGGAAAGAGCTACGCGAATTACGAAACCAGGAAGTTTCGTTAATCACCTGAGCCTAGGACAGCGAGACCGCCGGCCGGTGATCCGCGCGCATCACCGGTCACTCTCCCCCAGTCGCCAGCGGAGCGTGGCAAGGTGTGAGGAAGGTTGCGTCTCGCCAGACCGGCCTGCTTTTCCATGCCTTCCACCACCCAGGCCCCCACCCGCGAGGCGGTGCTCACGCTGCTGATGCGTCTCGGTGAGGCCACAGCGGCCCAGCTCGCCGAAGCACTCTCGGTGTCGGTTCAGGCGATGCGTCGCCATCTGCGCAGCCTCGAAGAAGAAGGCGTGCTTGAAGCCAGCCCTACGCCCGAAGGTCCAGGCCGTCCCAGCAATCACTGGCGCCTCACCCGCCAGGGCCACGATAGCTTTCCCGACAGTGGCGAGAACTTCGCCATCGGCCTGCTGCAGTCGATGGCGGCGAGCATGCCCCGCGATGCCATCCAGACTCTGCTGAAGCAGCAGGCGGTCGCCAAGGCCAGCGTCGATCGACGCCTGATCGGCGAAGGCAGCCTCACCGAGCGGGTGCAGCGGCTGGTGGAGCTGCGTCGCCGCGAGGGCTACATGACCGAATGCCGCCGCGACGGCGACGGGCTTTCCTGGTGCATGAGCGAATTCCACTGCTCCGTCTCCCGCATCGCCGACCAGTTCCCGCTGATCTGCGACCAGGAGCTCCAGCAGATCCGCCACACCTTCCCCGATTGCACCGTGGAGCGCGTCCACTGGCGGTTGGAGGGCGGCCACTCCTGCGGCTTCCGGCTCACCCCACGCCCCCCGGCCGCCCCCACCAGCTCCAGCGACACCCCCGGTGATGGCTGAGGCAGGCCCACTCAGCCACGACGACCTGGCCCTGCTCGAAGCCAACCTGCTCCCCGCGCTCGAACGCCACCACCTGCGGCTGCTGGCCCACAGCCTGCGCAGCCTTCAGGAGATCGCCGGCCGCCGCGACGGCGCCCTGCCCAGCCAGCCGGAGCGGGAGCGCTGGGTCAACAACCATCCAGTAGTGGCAGGTGATCCCGGCTTTCGTCAGGCTTTCCTGACGGAACTCGATCGCGCCGCCTGCCAGCTCGACGCCCTCGCCGGGGCCCTGGGCCGCGCGCCGCTTTCGCTGCAGCTCGACGACCTGATCACCTGGGTCGATGGTCTGGCCCGCGCCCGCGTCACCGCGTCATCGCCGCAGCCAGGTTCCCCAGCGCCCCCGTCACCAGGCTGACCCCGGCCAAAGCCAGCACGGCGGCCACCAGGCCCCGCCAGCCAGGCGTGTCGCCTTCCAGCCCCGCCAATGGCAGCGCCATCACAGGCGCCGTGGCCAGCAGCGCCACGGCCAGACCGCCCGGCAGGTGCTGCAGGGCGGTCTGCTGCAGCACGATGCCCGCGCTGGTGCCCAGCAGCGTGGCCAGCAGCACCAGCGGCCAGCGCCGCCAGCCCAGCCGGGGCCGCTGGCCAGGGAGCGGCAACCGCCACAGCAGCGGCAGCATCACCACGGCTGCGGCCGCCAGACGCAGGGTGGCCGATTCCAGGGGAGTCAGGGCCGAGGCCCGCAGCGCGGCGCGGGCCAGCAGGGCGCCCGTGCTGCCGCACAGCAGCGCCGCCAGCGCCAGGGCCAGGCCAAGCCGATCCCGCTGCGGCACCAGTGGGGTGGCAGGGGCCTGTCGCGCCACCAGCAGTACCGACAGACAGATCAGCCCCACCCCCAGCCACTGCACCAACGTGGGCACCTCTGCCAGGAACACCACCCCGCCAAGCATTGCCACAGCCGGGCCGCCGGCATCGAGGGTGAGGGTGCGGCGGGTGCCGAGCCGGCGCAGGGCCGCCAGATACAGGCTGTCGCCCAGGGCAATCCCCACCACACCGCTCAGCACCAGCAACGCCAGCGGCAGGGGCGCGACGCGCCAGGGACTCAGCAGCACGAGCGGCAGCAGCGTCGCCACCGCCAGCAGGTTCTTCACCAGGTTGAGCTGGGCAGCGCTCAGCGAGGTGGGCAGCTGCCGCCAGAGGCTGCTGGAGGCTGTCCAGCAGAAAGCGGCGGCGAGGGCGGCCAGAACTCCCGTGATGGCCACCGGCAACAGTCGAGGTGGACGGATTGCGATCATCGCTGTAGCCGTCCAACCGCCGTGACCGTTCCGATCGCCGATGCCATCAGCTTTTTCCGGCTGAGTTGCGGCCGCTGGCGTTCCCAGCGCACCAGCCACCACCTGTTGCATCGACGCGCCGAGGGGGGCGGCTCGCTGATCCAGGTGGTGGACGTGAGCGCCGACGATCCCCGCCTGGTGGCGATCGCCGAGCTGCATGGCCAGGATCCCGGCGCGCTGGTCGGGGGCTGCCAGGTGCGCTGGAGCGGTTCGATGGATTGGGATAAGGCCGGAGAGGAGCACCAGGGGGAGTCGGTGTTCGGCCTGATCCCCACCGATGCCCACGGGCGCGAGGGCCTGCTGCTGCGCGACCGCGGCTACGCCGAAACAGCCCCGGTGGCCGGGCGGTTCTGCATGGATGAGCGCGACGGCCTGCTGCTCACCACCGCCTACGAAACGATGAGCTCCCTGGAGCGCTTCTGGTTCCCCAACCCGGATCTGCGCCTGCGCACCAGCACGGTGGAGGGGCTTTCGAACACCGCATCCTTCTGCATGGAAACCCGCTGCCGCGACGACAACGCCCCAGGCAGCGAGGCCGCCGGGGGGGAAGCAGCGTCGGTGGGGGCCGTAACCGGCGATGGAAACGAGAGGCTGTCCGCTTTCGGCTGGTGAGCCGCCGATGTCGCAAACGTTACGGACTGTGAGCCCTGCCCCTTCGCTGACGGGGTCCGCGGGGCCTCACTTCTACGATCCACAGCGACGGATGACGATGCTCGTGTGGCAATTCCGCTTCTGAAGTACGCGCCCACCACCCAGAACTCCCGGGTGAAGGCCTTCCGCGTGGGTTCCGACGAGGACCCGAAGGCTGTCGCGCTCGACAAGGCGATCGACCGTGAAGACCAGAACTTCGTGATCGAGTCGGCTTACCGCCAGATTTTCTTCCACGCGTTCAAGGTTGACCGCGACACGATTCTCGAGTCGCAACTGCGCGACGGTCAGATCACCGTGCGTGATTTCATCCGCGCACTCTGCCTGTCTGACACCTTCACGCGCAGCTTCTACAACCTCAATAACAACTACCGGGTGGCCCGCCACCTTGTGGAGAAGCTGCTGGGCCGCCAGGTGTATGGCAAAGCTGAGGAAATCGCCTGGTCCGCCGTCATCATGACCAAGGGCGTGGCCGGTGCTGTCGACAAGATTCTCGACAGCGTTGAATACCTCGAGAACTTCGGCTACGACACGGTTCCATACCATCGCAACCGGGTGGTCGGCTCCCGCGAGGTGGGTGAAACCCCCTTCAACATCACCACCCCCCGTTACGACGCCTACCACCGGGGCATCCTGGGCTTCCCCCAGATCATCTACACCGGCACCAAGCGCTCCCTGCCCGAGCGCGCGCGTCAGCGCCGTGGTGGCTATCCCGAGGATTACCTCCCCTGGGTGCGCACGCTGCCCGCCCTGCGTGTGGGGGCTGCGTCCTCCGGCAACGCCGGCATGGATTACCTCTCCAAGGTTCCTTATCGCAGCGTCGGACGCTGACAAACCGGCGGGGCCCTGTGCCCCGTCTCCTGGCTCCCAGAGCAGCAAACGGCGGTCCCCCGCCGTTTTTTTGTGTCCAACGCCGCCGGGAGGACACAGGGGCCGTCAGAGCTTGCTGACGCAGCGGAGGGGAACCACGTCAAAACCGGGGATCTACCCCCAGACTGATCCCAAACAAAAGCTGGAGATCAGGTGACCCAGGCCCTCAATGCCCTCGCTCGTATGACGCTCAGGCAACTCCGCCAGATCGCCAGTGATCTGGGTGTGAGCCTGTACAGCCGTAAATCCAAAGACGAGCTGGTCACCGAAATCACCACCCGCCAGCCGTCGGCCCAGGCCGCGAGCACTGGCTTCAGTGAAGCCGCTGCCTCCGGTGGGGCCAGCGGTGAACCCGCCTCACCCGCCACCCTGGCGGATCTGGAAGCCAGCTTCGAGCCGGCCCCCCGTCCCACCGCCCAGACCCGGGTGGTGTTCCTGCCGCGCGATCCCCAATGGGCCTACGTGTTCTGGGAAATCGCCGAAGCTGATCGGCGCCAGGCCCTCAATGTGGGTGCCAGCCAGCTCTGCCTGCGGGTCGCCGACGTCACCGGTCTGAGCGAGGGCGCCGCCCATCCCCACACGCTGCAGGAAGTTCCCGTCGACAGCCATGCCTCGGAGTGGTACCTGCCGGTGCCCCTGAGCGACCGCGACTACAGGCTTGAGCTGGGCTATCGCAAGATCGGCGGCGGCTGGATCTCCCTGGCCTTCTCCTCGGTGGCACGCGTTCCCGCCCTTCATCCGAGCGAGCAGATCCTTGATCAGTTCGTGCCCTTTTCCCTTGATGTGGCACCTGCACCGGGCAGCCTGCCCGCTCCCGCCGACTATGCCGACAACGGCCTGCACGAACGGCTCTATCAAACGGCCACCGTGCGCTGGAAACACTTCGGTCGCGGCTCTGAAGCCTTCCACGAAGTGGAGGATTCAGGGGCGGATCATCAGCGGCGCGCGCTCAGCGACTCCGGCGTCGGTGCCTGGGCCAGTGGCCGTAATGAATCCGGCGTGGGTGGAGTGGCTCCCCGCCAGCGCTCCTTCTGGCTCGTGGCTGATGCTGAGCTGATTGTCTACGGCGCCACAGATCCTTCCGCCCAGCTCACGATCGGCTCTGAGGTGGTGCCGCTCTCCGCCGAAGGCACCTTCCGGGTGCAGGTTCCGTTCCGCGACGGCCAGCAGCTCTATCCCATCCAGGCGGTTGCCGCCGATGGCGAGCAAAAGCGCAACATCACCCTGCAGTTTGAGCGCTTCACCCCCGAAGACAACAGCAACCCGGCCAGCCAGGCCGTGGCCGAATGGTTCTGACCCCACCGCCCAGCGAGGATTCGGCCGCTACTGCGGCTCACTCTGACTCACGCGCGGCTCTGAAGGCTTTCGTGGCCTTCACCCCGCTGGTGGGAGCGGTGGTACTGCCCCTCGTGGTGCCCGTGCTGATGGTGCGTTTCGGGGTGAGCACCGGTGTGGGCGTAGCAGTGGCCGCCAGCTGCGTGTGGTTTGTGGCCATGCTGCGCACTGCCGAGATGCCTGGCCACCACTGAGCTTGCCCGTTGCGCCCGGTGTTGAGGAGCTGAAGTTGACCATGAACTCATCAGGATCCCAGAATACTGTTCAGTTGATCACCTGCTGGCGGTAATCACAGCCTGATGAGGATCTCACCCCCCTTGACCAGGGGCGATCCACTCCCTCACGTGTTGCTCTTGAACACCGGAGGAGTTTCATCTTGAGCCTGTGATTACAGGCTGTCAGCTTCCAACTGCCACGTGCAAGCGGCTAAACCCAGACCACTGTCCGCCATCTCCTGGTCGCATTCTCCTGTCTGCACGGCGCTGATCATGAGCTGTGCCGAGGGTTTGTTGCTCTCATTGTCTCTATCCAGCGCTCTCTTGCATTCCCGAGGCCTTCGGCCGGCGGTTGCAGCAGAGCGCTTTTGTCCGTACCGAATAGCGGCAGGCTGGGAACGCTCAGCTGAGTTCACGCCGTCCGCCCGTGCCCAAGCCAGTGCCAGCGCACGTGCTCCTTCGCGTCCCTTCGCCGTGCCGGCGACCACCCGCTGCTGGGGAGTTGCCGAACCTCGCAAGGACGCGGCGGAGGTCCGGAGTCACCGTGTTCGCCCTGGGCGGGTTGATGCTCAGCCTGGCCGGTTGCGGCGGCGCCGCGCGCATCACCGGGCAGCCTCCCTCCGATCTGTCTTTGCCGCCGGGCATGGAGGTGGCGTTCAACCACAGGGTTGACCGCCACTACCGCAGCCCGGTCAGTGGCCTGAAGCGCAATGGCGACAACCTCGAGCAGATGCTGCTCGATACGATCGCTCGCGCCCAACGGGAGATCCTCGTGGCGGTGCAGGAGCTCAGCCTGCCGGAGGTGTCGAGGGCGCTGGTGGCCAAACAGCATGCCGGGGTCAGTGTCAAGGTGGTGCTGGAGAACACCTACAGCCGGCCGTGGAGCGAAGAGCACCCGGTGGATCTCGACAGCCGCCAGCGCAGCCGGCACCACCAGTTGAAGGCACTGGCGGACAGCAACCGTGACGGGGTGCTCAGCCTGGAGGAACGGCAACAGGGGGATGCGGTGGCGCTGCTGCGGCGCGGCGGTGTGCCCCTGCTCGATGACACCGCCGATGGCAGCGCCGGCAGCGGTCTGATGCACCACAAGTTTCTCGTGGTGGATGGCCGCTGGGTGGTGACCGGCTCGGCGAATTTCACCCCCTCCTGCATTCACGGCGACCTCAATGATGGGCGCACCCGGGGCAATGCCAACCACCTGCTGCGGATCGACAGCCGACCCCTGGCGACTGTGTTCAACCACGAGTTTTCCCGTCTCTGGGGCGATGGCCCTGGCGGCTTGCCGAACAGCCGCTTCGGCATCGGCAAGGACAACGGGGACCTCCAGCAGGTGATGGTGGGCCCCACCAAGGTGGAAGTGCTGTTCGCACCACACCGGCGTCGCGATCCCCGCAACGGCCTCGCCCTGATCGAGACGGAACTGGCCAAGGCGCAGCAGCGCCTCGATCTCAATCTGTTCGTGTTCTCTGCCCAGAATCTGGCCAATCGCATCGCCCAACTGCACCAGCAGGGGGTACGGATCCGGGTGCTGGCAGATCCAGGCTTCGCCACCCGCACCTTCTCGGAGGTGCTCGACCTGCTGGGCCTGGCCATGGCCGATCACCGCTGCAAACGGGAAGCGGGCAACGCGCCCCTGACCCATCCCCTCGCTGGGGTAGGTACGCCGCGGCTGGCCCGGGGCGACAAGCTGCACCACAAGGTGGCGGTGATCGATGACCGCAGCGTGATCACCGGCTCTTTCAACTGGAGTCCATCAGCGGCCCATGGCAATGACGAAACCCTGATGATCATCCGCTCACCGCAGCTGGCCGCCCACTTCAACCGCGAAATGGATCAACTGTGGCAAGGGGCCGAGCTGGGGCTGACGCCACGACTGCAGCGCAAGCTTCAGCAAAGCAGGCAACGCTGCGGCATCGGTGAGCAGCGCAGTTGATGCGGCATGAAGCCATCCCAGCGCCGGATCCGTAGCAGCGCTACAGCCATGCCAACGCTGGAGTCTTCAGGCTGTTGGCAGGTTGTGAACGAGGAGTTAGCGCGCACTGCAACAGACGCCTGTCAATGCTGATGGCGGCGGGAAAGGTCTAATGCCAATGGCAACAGGCCACTGACACAACGAGTAGCGCCGGGCTGATCACGCCGTTCTCAGCCGGAAAGCTTCCAGGCCAGACGCTCCGAAAGGTCGTGGAGATAAGCGGCCGTGACGGCAGAAAGGCCCACCATCTGCATCACGGAAAGCGGATCCAGCCTCTCTCTATACGAACAGGGTGCGCACCAATGCCGTGCACCCCACCCACGCAATTCATCCACGTGGGTCCCACCATGGGTCTGGGCAGCCCTGCGCCCCACCGACCGCCACCCGGCCGCTCCACCCCTTGCCCGTCGCCTCCTCCGCCGCTGCCGCGCCTTCCCGCAGCGATGTTGTGATCGTGGGCGCCGGCCCTGCCGGTGCCTCCCTTGGCCTGCTGCTGGCGGAGCGGGGCCTGAGGGTCACGCTGGTGGAGGCGACCCGCCGCTTCGATCGCCAGTTCCGCGGCCAAGGGCTGATGCCCTGCGGGCTGGAGGCGCTCGCCCAGATGGGTCTGGAGCCCCTACTGGCCGGTCTGCCCCAACGGGCGCTGGCGGGGTGGTCGTTCTGGATCAACGGGCGCGAGCTGTTCGACGCCGCCGAGCCACTGGGCAGCACAAGACCGTGCACGCTCGTGCCCCAGCAGGCCCTGCTGGAGGCGCTGGTGCAGCGGGCCTGCCGGAACGAGAGCTTCAGCTGGAGGCCGGGGGAAACCGTGCAGGGCCTCGTGCGCCGACAGGGGCGCGTCGATGGGGTGCGGCTCTCCGGCGATCGGGTGCTGGCCGCCGATCTGGTGATCGCCTGCGATGGCCGCAGCTCGGGCCTGCGGCGCGCGGCCGGCCTGCCGATCGTCAGCGCTCCCAGCCCGATCGACGTGCTCTGGTTCCGGCTGCCCGCCCAGCCGCGCTGCAGCGCCGACAACCGCTTCATGGTGCTGCTCGGCCCCGGCGGCGGCTGCAGCGTCTTTCCCGCCGCAGAAGGCGGCGAGCTGCAGCTGGGCTGGCTGGTGGGCCCTGGCGAGCGGATCACGCGCACGTCGCTGGAGTGGGCAGAGGCCTTCGCCTCCCTGGCGCCCGACTGGCTGGCCGCCCACGTTCGGGGCCATGCTGCTGCGATCCGGGGTCCGGAGGCGCTGTCGGTGCAGGTGGGCTGCTGCCCGCGCTGGCAGGAGCCCGGCCTGCTGCTGCTCGGAGATGCCGCCCACCCGATGAGCCCGGTGCGGGCGCAGGGCATCAACATGGCGCTCCGCGACGCGATCGTGGCGGCCAACTGGCTGGTGCCGCCGCTGCAGCAGGGCGCCGGCACGCAGGCCATCGATGCGGTGCTGCCCCGGATTCAGCAGGAGCGGCAGGTGGAGATCCAGCTGGCGCAGCGGGCCCAGCAGGCCGAGGCGGCCCAGGGCGATCTGTTGCGGCGGCGGCCGGAGCTGCGCTCTCTGCTCGCGCCACTGGCGCCCCTGGCCGGCCCCCTGGTGAAGGCGCTTTGGGTGCGGCGCCAGGCACCGCTCCGCGACGGCTTCCTGCCGGTGCGACTGCGCGTGTGACCACGGCGTTACCCCAGCATCACGGCCGCTGCGGTCATGATGAGCGGGCTACCCCTCCGCGCCCCATGTCCCGGCACCGCCTCCCCATCTGGCGCTCCGCCATCTCCCGAAGGCTCCCGCCATGGACTGGACCTGTGGGCGCCGGCTGGCTGCTGGGTGGTTGGCTGGCGGCTGGAGCCCTGACGGGGGCCAACCCCGTCGCCGCGGCCAGGCCCAAGCCGCCGGCGTTTCCCACCACGGCGGAGTTGCGCACGATTCAGTTGGCCACCTTCGCCTGCTCCCGCGAGAACGGTGCCGAACCCTGCAGCCGCGCCCGCAGCCTCGCGGATCCGCTGATGGACAACCCCCTGCTGACCTCATTCTGCAAGGACACGGTGTGGAGCATCGTGCAGCAGGCCGAGCCGGCCGCCACCAACAGCTTCCAGCGCCGCGACGACCTCGACCGGGCGGGTGAACAACTGCTCAAGCGCTGCCAGCAACCCAGCGCCGCCAGCACCAGGAAGCAGGACGATGGCCCCCGCCGTCCGCCCGCCGCTGGTGGGCCTGGAGCCGGCAGCGGGCGGCCCGCCGGCGCCGGTGGCTCCTGACGCGGGTCAGTCCCAGTCGTAGCTGAGGCGGGAACCGGGCATCCGTTCGCTCAGCTCGGCGAACACCGTGGCGAGGATTTCAGGACCGCAATCAGGATGGGCCCGCACCTCCTTGACCAGACGCTTCACGTCGGATTCGGAGAGACCGCGGTACTTGATCACCTCGTCCACCTTGGCGCGGAAGAGATCCAGCAGGGCCTGCTGCTCCGCGGTCAGGGGCTTGCCGCCGGTGCGTTCGATGTCCATCGGCGGTCAGGGTTGGGTGTGAGGGCCTGCAGGCGGGGCTGCCAGCGCCAGCAGCTGACGCGCTGTCGTTTCCATGAACGTCACCGACCAGCCGGTGGTGACCACCACGCGATCAGCCAGCTCACAGAGCGGCGAGGCGGCACCGGCGCAACTGGCGGAGAGCCCCAGGAGTGCGTTGGTGAGCTTGCCGCGCAGGCAATGCTCCGTGCCCGATTGATCGAGCACCGCTTGGGCGGCCTCCCGGGTGCGGTTGATCGCCTGGGCGAGGGCAGGCGATGGAGCAGCCGCAGGAACACCGCCACGGGCCGGGAGGGAAGGCGCTCCCACCAGGGCGACGGCGGCCAGCAGGGACGTCACCAGGGCGTATCGGCCCCGCGGACGACGCAGGACGGGAGTGAACAGGGTCACGGGCCGGAAAAGCGAAGGGGGGTGTCCTTGCGCACGCTACCGAGGTCGCCCGGATCTGCCTCACAGGAGGCAGGGTTACGTTGGACCCCCACACAGTTGGCCCGATGACGAGCAGCGCTTCCGCAGGCTCTGTTGCCTCCTGCCGCGTGACGCTGGCCAGCCCGTTCACCGACCAGAAACCGGGCACCTCCGGGCTGCGTAAAAGCACCAGGCAGTTCCAGCAGGCCCACTACCTGGAAAGCTTCGTGGAAGCTGTGTTCCGGGTGCTTCCTGGCGTGGAGGGCGGCACCTTGATCCTCGGAGGCGATGGCCGTTACGGCAACCGCCAGGCCATCGATGTGATCTGCCGCATGGGCGCCGCCCACGGCCTGGCCCGGCTGATCACCACCACCGACGGCATCCTCTCGACCCCCGCCGCCTCCCACCTGATCCGCAGGCACGCGGCGATCGGCGGCATCATCCTCTCGGCCAGCCACAACTCCGGCGGTCCCGACGGCGACTTCGGTGTGAAGGTGAACGGGGCGAACGGTGGTCCGGCGCCGGAATCGATCACTGACGCCATCTACGCCGTCACCCAGACCCTCGACGGCTACCGGATCGTGGAGGGCAGCCCCTTGCCATTGGAGGCGCCCGGCACCCACCACATCGGCGGGTTGCAGGTGGAGGTGATCGACGGCGTGGACGACTATCTGACGCTGCTGGAGAGCCTGTTCGACTTCGACGCGATCGCCGACCTGCTGGCGGGTGACTTCCCGGTGGCCTTCGATGCCATGCACGCCGTCACCGGCCCCTACGCCCGCCGCTTGTTCGAAGGGCTGCTGGGGGCACCCGCAGGCACGGTGCGCAACGGCATCCCCCTCGAGGATTTCGGCGGCGGGCACCCCGACCCCAACCTCACCTACGCCCATGAGCTGGCGGATCTGCTGCTGAAGGGCGATGCCTACAGCTTCGGCGCCGCCTGCGATGGCGATGGCGATCGCAACATGATCCTGGGCCGCCGCTGTTTCGTGAACCCCAGCGACAGCCTGGCGGTGCTCACCGCCAACGCGACGTTGGCACCGGGGTATGGCGGCGGCCTGGCGGGCGTGGCCCGCTCGATGCCCACGAGCGCTGCGGTGGATGTGGTGGCCGCCCAGCTGGGGCTCCCCTGCTACGAAACGCCCACGGGCTGGAAGTTCTTCGGCAACCTGCTGGATGCCGGCCGGATCACCCTCTGCGGCGAGGAAAGCTTCGGCACCGGCAGCAACCACATCCGCGAAAAAGACGGGCTGTGGGCGGTGCTGTTCTGGCTGCAGATCCTGGCCCGGCGCCGCTGCTCGGTGGCCGAGGTGATGGCCAGTCACTGGGCCCGCTTCGGCCGCCACTACTACTCCCGCCACGATTACGAAGCCATCGCCAGCGACCGCGCCCACGGCCTCTACGACCGCCTTCATGCCCTGCTGCCCTCCTTGAAGGGCACCGGCTTTGCCGGTCGCTCAATCGCCACCGCCGACGACTTCAGCTACGACGATCCGGTGGATCAATCGACAACGCGGGGGCAGGGTCTGCGCCTGCTGCTCGACGACGGCAGCCGGGTGGTGTTCCGCCTCTCCGGCACCGGCACCCAGGGCGCCACTCTGCGCCTTTACCTCGAGAGCTTCGTGCCCTCCGGCGGCAACCTGGCCCAGGATCCCCAGGCGGCCCTCGCCGATCTGATCAGCGCCGCCGATGGCCTGGCCGAGATCCGCAGCCGCACCGGCATGGATCGGCCCACGGTGATCACCTGATCGGCGGTTCGATCCGGCGCGGGCCTGGTTCTGGGCCTTGGCCGGGAACTGGGCCTGGACCTAGTTCTGTGCCTAGGGCAGGGATTACGCCTGTATCTGGTTCAGTGCCTGGACCTAAAACTGGGACTGGGCCTTCTTCCGGCTTGGCATCGTCCCCAACTCAATCCGCCGGGGCGGCAGCATCGTCCGCGGGGTCAAGCGCTGCCGTCGTCGGTCTGGTCGCCGCCGAGCTGGTGGCATCCTGCTGGGCAAGCTGCGCCGACAGCGCCCGGATCGCCTTCTTGACGGTGCGATAGGGCTTGCCGTGGGGGGTGAAGCCATAGCGCGACAGTTTGGCCAACAGCTCGTCAGCGCTCACCACGAACACCGGAAACAACTGACGGCGCTGGAACTCGGCCTGGAGATCCATCAATGTCTTGGCGGCTGAATAATCCACCGCATCGATACCGGAGGCATCGATCACCAGCCCCTTGAGGTCCGGGCCATTGAGTGTGATCAGGTTCAGCACCTCCTCCATGAAGGCGCTGGCGTTGGCATAAAACAGATTGGCCTCGAAGCGATAGGCCACGATGCCCGGCGCCGCAAACACCCCCGCCGCCACCGGCACTGTGTGCCAGCCCCGGTCGGCGTCATGGGCCCACAGGCGCGTTCGGGGCCTGTAGGTGTGCCGCACCTGATCGATCAACGACAGGCCCACTGCCAGCAGAATCCCCTGCATCACCCCCAGCAGCGCCACACAGAGGGCGGTGAGGATGGCAATCACGAACTCGCTGCGCTGCAACCGGTAGAGCTCACGCAGGCCACGAAGATCGATCAACTTCAGGCCGATCACAAACACGATCGTCGACAACACCACAGCCGGGAGAAAGCCGAGCGGATCGGTGAAAAAAGCCAGCACCGCCAGCACCACCGCGGCCATGGTGAAGTGCGCCACCTGGCTGCGGCCGCCGGCGGCATCCAGCATTTCCGTCTTCGTGGGGCTGCCGTTGACCACGAACGTCCCGGAGAGCGCCGCGCCCAGGTTGGCGATGGCCAGGCCGATCAGATCGCCATTCTGATCCACACGTTCGTGATGCCGCTGGGCATAGGCCCGGGCCGTGGCAGCACTCTGGGCAAGAATCACCACAAAGCAGGAAGCGGCGGTGGTGAGGGCCTGATTGAGCTGGGCGGCCTGCAGCGTGGGCCAGGCCAGCTGCGGCAGGCCATGGGGAACCGCGCCCACCACCTCCAGGCCGTGGTGCTGGAAATCGAACGCGGCACTGGCCACGATCGTGGCCACCACCGCGATCAGGGCCCCGGGCAGCCGCGGCGACCAGCGCTTGCAGCCAGCGATCACCACCAGCACCAGCACCGCCAGCAGCAGGGACACGCCGCTGGCCTGCCCCAGCCGCTGCAGCACCGAGAGGATCTGCGCGAACGATCCGTCCCCTTGCTTCTCCAGACCCAGCAGGCCGCTGAGCTCGCCGGCGGCCACCTGCAGGCCGATCCCAGTGAGCAGGCCGATCAGGGCACTGCGGGAGAGGAAGTCTGCAAGAAAGCCCAGCCGCAGCCAGGTGGCGAGCACAAGCATGGCCCCCACCAGCAGGGCTACCGCGGAGGTGAGCTGCACATAGGCGCTGGAACCTGGCGCCGCCACCGCGCTGAGCGTGGCCGCCAGGATCGCGGCGGTGGCGGAATCGGCCGCCACCACCAGCTGGCGGGAGGAGCCGAACACGGCAAAGGCCAGCACCGGGATCAGCAGGGTGTAAAGCCCGGTCACCACAGGGGTGTGCGAGATGCGGGTGTAGCCCATCACCTCGGGAATGGCCAGAGCCGCCAGGGTGAGCCCGGCGAGCAGGTCGTCGGCGAGGCCGGAGCGGCGGACCGGCAGCACGCCCCTCAGCAGCGCCACACCCAGCACGTGCGGACCGTCCGTGTGCGGGGCGGGCCGGTTGTGGGGCTCGCGGCCGGCCCTCAGAAGTCGTCTCCGCGTTCGTCCAGCGGCGCGCCAGGTTGGCCGCGGCGGGTGAGGCTGATCTGCCGCAGCGTTTCTCCCCAGGCGCCGCAGAAGCCCGCCATGCCGATCACCAGAGCCCAGAAGCGGGGGTGGATGGTCGGCAGAAGTTCACCAGGGGTACGCGAGGCGTGGTGGGCCAACACCAGCAGCACCAGCACGGCGAGGGCATAAAGACATCCGGCCAGGGCGATGCGGCGGCGATCCACCCGCAACTGGCGGCGCGGACGGTAGCCGGCAGGGCGGGGCAGGGGCATCTCAGGCGGCCGGGCCTGACGGCAGCACCGGTTCGGTGGCCTGGCTGGCGGGGAACCAGGAGGCTTCCAGCTGCTTCATCAGCACATAGAAGGAGGGCACCACAAACAGGCTGAGCACCGTGGCCACCAGCAAGCCACCGAAGATCACGGCCCCCAGCGACTGCTGGCTGAGGGCGCCGGCACCGCTGGCCACCAGTAGGGGGAAGAAACCGGCCAATGCCGCCATGGCCGTCATCAGGATCGGGCGCAGGCGTGAGCAGGCGGCCGCCATGGCCGCTTCGGCGGAGCTCATGCCCTGCTCCATGCGCTGGTTGGCCAGATCCACGATCAGGATGCCGTTCTTGGCCGCCAGGCCGATCAATGTCACCAGGCCCACCTGGGCGTACACGTTGTTCACCTGGCCGCGCAACACCAGGAACATCAGCGCCCCGAGCATGGCCAGGGGCACCGTCATCAGGATGATCAGCGGATCGATGTAGCTGCCGTACTGAGCGGAGAGCACCAGGTACACCACCACGATCCCCAGCGCGAACACCAGGATGGCCAGGGCGCCGGCCTGCACCTCCGATCGGGTCAACGCCGACCAGGCTGAGCCGATGTTGGCGAAATTGAGCCGGCGGAACACCGCCGCGATCGTATCGATCGCCTGGCCACTGCTCTTGCCGGCGGCCTCCACCCCCTGAATCAGCACGGTGCGATAGAGATCGAAGTGGCTGATGATCGGCGGGGCGCTGTCGAGGCGGGCCTTCACCACGTTGGAAAGAGGCACCAGCCCACCGGAGCGGTTGCTCACATAGAGATTGTTGAGGTCCTGGATCATGGTGCGGTGGCTCGCATCGGCCTGGACATACACCTGCCGGTATTGCTGCTGCTCGTAGGTCTGGTTCACGAAGCTGCCGCCCGTGAGGGTACCCAGGGCCTCCATGGCGGCACTGAAGTCGATGTCGAGCGAGGCCATGCGGTCGCGGTCCACGTCGAGGCGCCACACCGGCGCATCACTGACGAACTGGGTGTAGAGGTTGCCGAAGGTGCCGGTGCCCCTGGCCTTGGCGATCAGTTGCTTGGCGAGGCCGGCCAGTTCGGTGGGGCTGTAGCCGCCATTGCTGAGGTCGTTGAACTGGAAGGAGAGCCCCCCCTGGGCGCCGAAGCCAGGCACGGCCGCGGGCGCCTGAGCGAGCACAATCGCCCCGGGAATCTTGGCGAAGGCCTGGTTCATCCGCCCGATGATGGCATTCGCCGATTGCTCTGGGCTGGTGCGTTCCTCGATCGGCTTGAAGCCGAAGAAGAAGATGCCCTGGTTCAACGAGCCGCCGTTGAATCCGGCCCCACCCACCAGTTCTCCGGACACCACATCCGGCTCCTTGGCGATGATCCTGCGGGCCTCATCCGCCACCGCCATGGTGGCCTCGATCGACGACTGGGCCGGCAACTGGATGATGCCAAGGCCATAGCCCTGGTCTTCGGTGGGAACGAAACCGGTGGGAATGAGCACGAAGGCGGCGCCGGTGAGCAGCACCCCGCCCAGCAACGCCGCCAGCACCAGCCGCCTAAGCCGGATCACCTGTTGAAGCAGGGCGGCATAGCCACGGGCCACCTGGTCGAACACCTTGTTGAAGGCCGTGAAGATGGGCATCAGGAAGGTGCCCACCACGGCCCCTACCAGGCCCAGCACCACAGCCAGCAGCCAGCCGCCGGCCAGGGTGCCGTACAACGCACCGAAGGCCCCGCCGATCGCCGTCCAACGCCAGCCTCTGGGTTCGGTTTTGCCGCCACCGAGCAGCAACGCCGATTGCAGTGGCTTGCCGGTGATCGCATTGAAGGTGGACACGATGATCGAGAAGACGATCGTGAGCGCGAACTGCCGGTAAATCACGCCGGTGGCGCCCGGGAAGAAGGCCACAGGCACGAACACGGCCAGCAGCACCAGGGCGGTGGCCAGGATGGCGCCAGTGAGTTCCTTCATGGCATTGGAGGCCGCCACAAACGGTGGGTCGCCGGCTTCGATGCGCGCCGACACGGCCTCCACCACCACGATCGCGTCATCCACCACCAGGCCGGTGGCCAGGATGATGCCCAGGAGCGTGAGTTCGTTGATCGAAAAGCCGAACGCCTTCACGAACACCATCGCCCCCAGCAGGGCGATCGGCAGGGCGAGGGCCGGCACGGCCGTGGCCTTCCAATCCTGCAGAAACAGGAAGATGATCAGCAGCACCAGCACCACCGCATCGCGCAGGGCATCGAGGGCCCCTTCGATCGAGGCATTGATGAAGTCGGTCTGGTCAAACACCTTCTCCAGCACCACACCTGGCGGCAGGGAGTTGCGGAACTGGGTGAGCACCTCATCCACTGCATCCGCTGTAGTAATCGCATTGCTGCCAGGCAACTGGATCACCCCGAAGCCCACCGATGGGTAGCCGCTGATGGCATTGATGGCGGCCTGATTGAAGTTCTGAAAGGCGTATTCTGCGCGGCCCACATCCCCCAGACGAATCAATCCACCGTCGGGGCCCTTGGAGAGAATGAGTTTTTCGAAGTCACCAACTGTCTCCAGATTGCCGTTCACCAGAATCGGGAAGGTGGAGCGGTTTGTGGGCAGTGAGGGCGGGCCGCCCACGCTGCCAGCGATCACCACCACGTTCTGAGATTTCAGCGCATTCACCACATCGGTGATGGAAAGGTTGAAACGGGCCAGCCGTAGTGGATCCACCCAGAGGCGGAAGGCGGGATCACTGGCCCCGAAGATGTTCACCTGGCCGACACCATCCGCGCGCGTGAGCGGATACACAAGATTCAGTTGCAGGAGCCCGTTCAAGAAGGTGCCGTCGAACTGGCCTGCTGTGGACGTGAGGTTGTAAACGAGGAGGTAGCTGCCGGAGGTCTGCTGAACCGTGACCCCTTGAGCATTCACCTGGGGCGGTAATTGCGGGGTGGCGGTCTGAACGCGGTTCAGCACGTTCACCTGATCGATGTCCGCGTTCGTGCCCGGCTTGAAGTAGACGTTGATCTGGCTGCTGCCCTCCCCGGTGCTGGTGGAGGTGATGTAATCCATCCCCGGCGCCCCGTTGATCTGCTCCTCAAGCGGCCCGGTCACGGCGCTTTCCACCGTGAGCGCATCGGCCCCGGGCAGGTTGGCGTTCACCTGAATCGTGGGCGGAGCGATGTCCGGCAGGTTCTCGATCGGCAGCAGGGGCAGGGCGATCACGCCTGCCAGCAGGATGAGCACACTGCACACCGTGCTGAGCACGGGGCGGCGGATGAAGGTGTCCGAAAGGCTCATTGACGGGCCGCCGGGGGGGCGGAAGCAGGCGCCGCTGCAGCGGCGGCGCGCACAGCCAGGCCACTGCGCAACTGGGCCAGGTTGCCCAGGATCACCGAATCGGTGCTCTGCAGGCCCGAAGCCACCGGGAACATCCCGCCCTGCAGCGTGCCCAGGGTGACGGGCACCTGCACCGCCACCAGGGCACCGGCGGGTGGCGGTGGCTCAATCGGCCGGCCCAGCCGCTGCCGTGCCTCCTCGGGGCTCACAGCCAGGAACACAAAGGTCTTGCCGGCCTGGAGCAGCACCGCCTGCTCGGGAATCGACAACGCGTTGCCCTGCGAGAAGATCAACCTGGCGTTCACCCGCTGGCTGTTGCGCAGGACGCCGTCGTCGTTGGCGAAGGTGGCCTTCACCAGCAGGGTCTGGCGCTCCTTGTCGAGGGACGGGGCCACAAAACTCACGGCGCCGCGGGCCGTGAGCTCGGGGCGATCGGGCGCGCTCAGCACCACGGGCATCCCCACCTTCACGCGGGCGGCATCGGTGCCCGGCACATCGAGGCGCACCCACAGGCGGGAGTTGTCGACCACGCTGGTGACGACACCGCCGGCACGAACGACATCACCAAGCTTGGCGTTGATGCTGCCCACCTGACCGGTGATCGGAGCCGTGACGTTCTTGTAACCCAGGGTGGCTTTCGAGGACAGCAGCCGATCACGGCTCACCAGAGCCTGGGTGACATAAAAATCACGTTCCTTGGTGGTTACGGCACCCTGCTCGTTGAGAAAAATATAACGCTCGGCGTTCACCAGGTCCTTCCGGGCTTCCGCCCGATCCGAATTGGTGGTGGCCTCCTGCTGCACCTGGTCGAGCCGGAAGAGCAACTCTCCCTTTCGCACCGCCTGGCCCTCCTGCATCGGCATCGCCACGATGCGGCCATCGATCTCTGGAGCGAGCTTGACCTCGCGGATAGCCTCCAGCGTGCTCTGGTAATCGGCGGAGTCGGTGAAGACGGAAGTGCGTGGATTCACCAGCCTGACGGCCGCCGGGGGCTGCTCGGGAAGCTTGGCCGGCGCACAGCCAATGAGAGCAACCAGCGAGAGAAGAGAGGATGCCGCCAGAACGGTGGTGGGTGGCCGCAACTGCCTGGTCATGCGTTCGCCCCAGGCTGGCGCACAACGGCTGTGGTGTCTACACCCATCGCCACTCCGTTGCGTGTTGATGGGTTGCGTGGGGATGCGATAGGGAAAGCGATTGCTTATCACAGACCCGCGTAAACCTTGTGGCACCGATGCCCACTGTGCCGATCGGAAGGATCAGATCCGTTCGCGGCTTCGGCCCGTTCGGTAAACCTTCCTGTGGTAGGCGGGATCCGGGTTAGTGACCTGCAGCTGTCGCACGGTTTCAATCGCCATGCCACCCAGGCTGCCGAAGGAGGCCAACAGGATGCGGAACCACACCAAAGCACTGGAGCTCACCGTGACCGGTGTATGGGCAACGATGGCCTGAAGAAAGAGGCTGACGGAAAGACCGAGCACGGCCCCCACAAGTCCGGCGAGAACGATGCGGCGGCCTTGCAGGGGCTCGGGAGGACAGGCCATCAGGGAGCAGCGGAGGGCAACTGGTCAGGCTTGGAAGCCTCAGCGGAGCCGAATCCCTTCAGCACCACGTAAAACACAGGCACCACGAACAGAGACAACACCGTGGCCACCGTGAGGCCACCGAACACCACGGTGCCGAGTGAGGCCTGGCTGCGGGCGCCGGCACCATTGGCCAGCACCAGGGGGAGAAAGCCAAACAGAGACGAGATGGCCGTCATCAGGATCGGCCGCAGGCGGGATTCCGCCGCGTCCCGCGCCGCCGCCATCGCCGTGGCCCCCTCAGCCATGCGCTGGTTGGCCAGATCCACGATCAGGATGCCGTTCTTGGCCGCCAGGCCGATCAGCATCACCAGGCCTACCTGGGCATAGATGTTGAGCACCTCGCCGCGCGCCGCCAGAAACGCCAGAGCGCCGAGCATGGCGGTGGGCACGGTCATCAGGATGATGATCGGATCGGTGTAGCTCTCATATTGGGCGGCCAACACCAGGTACACCACCAGGATGCCGAGAGCGAAGATCACCACAGCCAGCGCTCCGGCCTTGATCTCCTCGCGCGAGAGGCCGGTCCAGTCGAAGCCGAGCCCGTTGACCTCCATCTGCTTGAACAGGTCCTGAATGCCCGTGATCGCCTGGCCGGAGCTGCGCCCCGGCGCCGGGCTGCCTTCCACCTTGATCGAGCGGAACAGGTTGAAGTGAGGGATCACCGAAGGGCCGGTGGCAGGTTCCACCGTGAACACCTCTGCCAACGGAACGGGTTCACCCTTGAGATTGTTGACGAACAGCGAGGTGAGCTGCTGCGGCGTGGCCCGGAAAGCCTCATCCGACTGCACATAGACACGCCGGATCTTGCCCTCCTGGAAGGTGTCGTTGATGTAGGCACCACCGAAATAGAAGCTGAAGGCCTGCATCGCCTGGCCGTAATCCACCTGGAGAGCCGCCAGCTGATCGCGGTTGACACTCACCTCCAACTGCGGAGATTCAGGGTTGAACTGGGTGAACACCCGGCCAAAATCACCGGTGGCGGTGGCCTTGGCGATCAGCTGTTGGGCTCTGGCGAAGAAATCGGGCAGGGTGAGGGCGCCGGCGCTCTGGTCGAGCATCTGGAACTCGAAACCACCGGAGGTGCCGTAGCCGGGGATCGCGGGGGGCTCCACCACGAAAATCCGAGCGCCACTGATCACCGAAAGCTTGCGGTTCAGCCTCTCCACGATCGCCTCCATGGCCTGATCGGGGTTGGGACGTACGTCCCAGTTCTTGGTACCGAAGAAGAACAGGCCCTTGTTGGGGGCATTGCCATCCAGGCTGAAGCCACTGATGAGCAAAGCGGTACTGATGTCTTTTTCGGTGCGAAGGATCTCCGCCACCTGATCATTGATCTTGCTGGTGGTCTGAGACGAGCTGCCATCGGGGGCCTGCACAAAACCGATCGCATAGCCCTGGTCTTCGATCGGCACGAAGCCGGAGGGGATCGAGGTGAAGGCCACTCCCGTCAGCACCACGCCCCCCACCAGCACTCCCATGATCAGGGCGCGGCGGCTGAGCACCCAGCCCAGGGCCCGCTGGTACCACGCTTCTCCGGAGGCGTAGACCCGGTTGAAGCCCTTGAAGATCGGGCCGAGGAAGAAACCCACCAGCACGCCGATCGCGGTGAACACCAGCACCGTGATCGGCGCTTCCACCCGGGCCATCAGCAGCCCCACCACGGCAGCGCCGATCGTGATGGGCAGACGAAGTGGCAGCCGGGTGATCAGACTCAGCAGATAGCCCAGCAGCAGGCCCGCGACTACTACACCGATCACCAGCAGAGCGCCGCGGCCACTCACCAGCAGGCCGTAGATGAAGCCGATGGATCCGCCGGCGATCGTGTAAGCCCGGCGGCCTGGCGGATCCCCCTCCCTGGCCAGCAGCAGGGCCGAGAGCATGGGGGAAAAGGTGAGCGCATTGAAGGTGGAGATCGCCACCGAGAAGATGATCGTGGCGGCGAACTGCTGGTAGATCGTGCCGGTGGCCCCCGGGAAGAAGAGCACCGGGAGGAACACCGCAAACAGCACGAGCGACGTGGCAATCACGGCACCGAACAGCTCGTTCATCGTGCTCTTGGCGGCCTCCAGGGCGGTCATGCCCTGCCCCTTTTTGGTGGAGGTGTCTTCGATCACGGTGATCGCGTCATCCACCACCAGGCCTGTGGCCAGCACCAGGCCGAACAGGGTGAGCTGATTGAGCGAGAAGCCCGCCACCTTCACAAACAGGAAGGTACCCACCAGCGCCACAGGAATGGCAATGCCGGGCACGAGCGTGGCTTTCCAGTTCTGGAGAAACAGGAACAGGATCAGCACCACCAGCACCACCGCATCCCGCAGCGAGTTGGTGACGCCTCTGATGGACGCGTTGATGAAATCGGTGGTGTCGTAGATCTTCTCGATCTTCATTCCCGGCGGAATCGTGAGCCGGAAGTTCTCGATCACGTTCTCCACCGCCTCTGACACCTCCAGAGCATTGCTGCCGCCCAGCTGATAAACCAGCAGGCCCACAGAAGGTGTCGCCCTGAGGTCAGTGGCATTGGCGTCGTAGCTTTCCGCCCCCAGCTCCACCCGGCCCACATCTCGCAGACGCACCAGGCCGCCCTGATCGGTGGTGCGCAGAATCAGGTTGCTGAATTCCTGGGTGCTGCGCAGGCGGCCCTGCAGTTGCACGGTGAAGGTGAACAGCTGGCCCTCCGGTGAAGGCTCGCCGCCCACCTGGCCGGCCGGCACCAGACGGCTCTGGCTGCGCAACGCGTTCACCACATCGGCCGAGCTCAGCTTGTTGGCCGCGAGCCGGTCGGGGTCGAGCCAGAGACGGAAGGCGAGCTTGCGGTTACCGGCGTAGGCAATGTTGCCCACCCCACGCACCCGTTTGAGCTCATCGATCAGGTTCTGGTCAAGCAGACCACTGATGAATTCCGTGCTGTAGGCATTGGCGGCATCCTCGCTGCCGAAGTTATAAACGAGCAGAATGGAGTTGGAGGCTTTGTTCACCAAGACCCCCGACTGCCTCACTTCTTCGGGCAACTGGGGCTGGGCTTGAGACACCCGGTTCTGCACATTCACCTGGTTGATGTCACCGTCGGTGCCACTGGCAAACGACACGGTGATGGAACTGGCCCCAGAAGCGGAGCTGGAGGAGGTGATGAACTCCATGTTCTCCACCCCGTTGATCTGCTGCTCCAGCACATTGGTGACCCCCTCCTCCACCGACACCGCATCGGCGCCGTTGTAACTGGAATTAACCGTGACGGTGGGCGGAGCAATATCAGGGAGGTTCTCGATCGGCAGCAGCGGAATCGCAATCAATCCGCCGATCACGATCAGGAGGCTGCAGACGGTGGTCAGAACCGGCCGCGTGATGAAATTGTCGGAAGCAGACATCGGCGGCTCCCTACTTCACCGTCACGGGTGTGCCGTGACGCAGGGTGAGCAGGTTGGTTGTGATCACCCGATCGTTGAGATCCACGCCCTTGAGCACCGGATAGCGGTTGTTCTGCAGCTCACCGAGCTGCACCGGCACCTGCAAGGCGAAGCTGGTGCCCGGTGGCAACTTGCGCAGCGCCTCCAGGTCGGCCCTGCCGGGGTTGCGCTCCAGATCCTGCAGGGTTCCCACTGCGAACACAAAGCTCTGACCCGACGATTGGGTGACCGCCACGAACGGCACGGAGGGCACATCGCCGGCCGCCAGCTGCACGCGGGTGCGCAGCCGCAGACCGGTGCGCAAAGCGCCATTGGGATTGGGGAACTCCGCCTTCAGCAGCAACGCCTGGGTGCCGGGGGTGACGGCCGGGTCCACCGATCCCACCACGCCCCTGGCCAGCACCCGATCGCCCAGCGGCTCCTGGAGCACCACCGGCAGGCCGGGCCGCACCCGGTCGCTGAAGGCCCCCGGCACATCGATGCGGGCCATCAGCCGGTCGTTGCGCACCACCTTGGTGAAGGGCGCGCCGGCGGCGATCACATCGCCCTGCTTCACCTGCAGGTCACTGATCACCCCCCCGATCGGCGCGGTGAGGTTGTTGAAGGCAAGGTCGGCCTGTCGGGCCACCACCGCCTCGCGCGACTGGATGTATTCGGCGCGCAGCTGATCACGCTGCAGTGCGCTGGCGGCACCCTGGCGCACCAGGAACTCAAAGCGCTCGTAATTGAGCCGGTCCTTGTCGCGCTGCGCGATCAGGCTGGCCACATCGGCGCGCACCTGGGCCTGGTCGAGCACGAGCAGAAGCTGGCCCTGGCGCACCACATCGCCCTGACGCACGAACAGGCGCTCGATGCGGCCGGCGGTCTGGGCGGCCAGCTGCACCTCCTCAATCGCCTCCAGGGTGCTGATCGTGTCGACATCGTTGCTGAAGCGACCCAGCGCCACCGGCTGGGTGGACACCTGCACCTGGCGCTGCTGCGGCGCTGGCGGGCCGCTTCCACAACCCGAGAGTGCCAGCAGGGCGGCCGCCAGAGACACACCCGTTCCAACTGACATGGAGCGGAGAGGAAGAATCACGCAGCAGGCTCTGGTTGGGGGGATTCTGAAGGACCCACGCGTCAATGCACTGCGCCGGGGTGGGTCGCAGGATTGTCACCCACCGGGTCAGCATGCCGAGGATTGCGGCGAACCAGAAGGTTGTGACCGATCTGTTCGACTTCGAAGCTGCGCGCCAGCGCCAGCAGATCGCCCCGCTGGCCGACCGCATGCGGCCGCGCAGGCTTGATGACTTCGTCGGCCAGGAGGCGATCCTCGGCCCGGGGCGCCTGCTGCGCCGCGCCATCGCCGCCGACCGGGTGGGCAACCTGATCCTGCACGGGCCACCTGGTGTGGGGAAGACCACACTCGCCCGCATCATCGCCGGGACCACCCGCTCCCACTTCGCCAGCCTGAACGCGGTGCTGGCGGGGGTGAAGGAGCTGCGGGCCGAGGTGGAGGCCGCGCGTGAACGGCTGGGTCGGCACGGTCTGCGCAGCTTCCTGTTCATCGATGAGGTGCACCGCTTCAACGCTGCCCAGCAGGACGCCCTGTTGCCCTGGGTCGAGAACGGCACGATCACCCTGATCGGCGCCACCACGGAAAACCCGTTCTTCGAGGTGAACAAGGCGCTGGTGAGCCGCTCCCGCCTGTTCCGCCTGCAACCGCTCGAGCCTGGGGATCTGCGCCGCTTACTGGAGAGGGCGCTGGCGGATGTGGAGCATGGCTATGGCGGGCGGCCGATCCAGATCGAGGCCGACGCCAGCGCCCACCTGCTGGATGTGGCCGGCGGCGATGCCCGCAGCCTGCTCAATGCCCTGGAACTGGCGGTGGAAACCACAGACCCCGGCGCCGATGGGGTGATCCGCATCGATCTGGCGATCGCCGAAGAGTCGATTCAGCAGCGGGCCGTGCTCTACGACAAGCAGGGCGATGCCCACTTCGACACGATCAGTGCCTTCATCAAGTCACTGCGGGGCTCCGATCCCGATGCCGCCCTGTTCTGGCTGGCCCGCATGGTGGAGGCAGGCGAAAACCCCCGCTTCATCTTCCGCCGCATGCTGATCGCCGCCGGTGAGGACGTGGGGCTGGCGGACCCGCAGGCCGTTGTGGTGGTGGAGGCCTGCGCCGCCGCCTTCGAGCGGGTGGGCCTGCCCGAAGGGCTCTACCCCCTGGCCCAGGCGGCGCTCTACCTGGCCTCCACCGAAAAGAGCAACAGCGTGCTGGGGTTCTTCGATGCGCTCAAGAGCGTGCGTGCCACCAGCCGCCAGGAGGTGCCCTCCCACCTGCGGGATGCCAACCGCGATGGCAAGGCCTTCGGCGACGGGGTGGGCTACCGCTACCCCCACGCCTACGCGGAGCACTGGGTGGCCCAGCAATATCTGCCCGGTGCCCTGCAGGGGGAGGTGTTCTGGAAGCCGGGTGCCCTGGGCTGGGAGGGAGGGCTCGGAGCGGGCCTGCAGCGGCGTCGGGCTGCCCAGCTGGCGGCCGCGGCCGAAGCCGATCTCGAGCAGGGGATCCTGCTCACCACTGGCCCCGAGGATCCGGCTCTGCAACGTTGGCTACGGCGCCAGATCGGCAGTGAGGGCCAGCGGCTCGAGCGGCTGCGGCAGCGCTTCTGGCAGGGGGTGCGGTGGCAGCGGCAGAACCGCTGCCTGGTATTGAATGCGCGCTCGCTGCTGTGGAGCCTGGATCCGCTCGACGCCACGCCGGAAGGAGGCGTGGTGATCACGGTGGCGGCAGAGGCGGAACGGGGCCGGCTGGAGGCCCAGCTGCAGGTGCTGGATCAGCTGCGACGCCCGCGGCTGCTGTGCGTTCCCAGTGATCAGCCCGAGGCGCTGATCGCGACTCTGGAGCCGGGGGAGCGCTTCGAGTGGATCGTGGGCCGCTCTCCTTTTCAGGAGCTGGGGCCGTCAGGCCTGGCGGCCTGGCTGGATCGCATCGACGAGCTGGCGGCGCCCCAGGCCCAGATCCGGTTGCTGCAGAGCCTGCCGCTGATCGGTCCAGCAGGAGCCCTCACTGAGCTGGTGCGGCAACGGCAGCGATCCATGCCCCGGGAGCTGGCCACCCTCCTGCAGCAGGCGGCTGCCTGGGAGAGCGGCGAACTGGCCAACGGCCCCGGCGCGGACGCCCTGCAACAGGGCCTTGAGGCGCGGGGCTGGCGCGTGGCAGCGGAACAGTGGCGCGAACCGCTCAGCGTGACGCTCTCCGCCGGTTTGCGTCAGCGCTGGTTCGGCGAGGGGGCGAGCTATGGGCGCCAGCTGAGCGCCGCCCTCGGCGGCAGCTCCACCGGGCGGCTGGAGCAGCTCAGCGCCGATCTGGAAGGGGCAGAGCTGGCACAGGCCTTGCAGCACACCCTGCTGGTGGCCATGAAAAAAGCCCCGGGAATCCCGGGGCGGTAAGGCTGAACCGCGAGGGTTCACCAGAGGCCGCGGATGGGCATGGGGTCGGCGGCGGCAGGGGCAACCACAGGAGCCTGGAAGTTTTGAACCTTGGCCACGGGATCGCCCATCTGGTTGGCCTGGATGCAGGCCGGCAGGAAGACGTACCAGGACAGCAGGGAGGTGCACTGGGCGGAACCTTCCTTGCACTTGCCTTCGGCGCAGATGTTCTGCTTGCCGTCGTAGGTGCCGCAGGTATCAGCCAGGCGGTAATCCACCGGCAGCGCCGCCATGATTCCGGCCGAGGAAATCTGGCCGTCCTTGGCATCGGCGATGATCGCGCTGCGCAGACCCTGCACGGCGTAGGTGCTCATCGTCCAGTAAGGGAAATAGCTGCGGCTCTGATTCTTGAGGAACTTCACGCCCTCATCGGAATAGAGGAAACGGGTGACGCCGACCAGGTCGACGCTGTACGACTTGGAGAGACCGTCGCGCACTTCGGCGGCCGTCCAGCCGGAAAGATTGAGGCCACCAGCCAAGCCACGGTCGGTGATTTCGCCGGTTTCAAGGAAGGTGCCGAAAGCGCCCATGGGGGTGGACCAAACGGCACCGCCGGTGTTCCAGCGCACGGGGAGGTCGTTATCAACAGCGGCGGAGGCCGGCAGGGTGGAGGCCACGAGAGCCGACCCCATCAGGAGGCCAGCGGCAAGACGCTTCAGCACGGATCAGTTCTGGAACAACAATCCGAACCTAATCAGCCCGGTTGCATCTGCCAACAACTCGTCATCGGTCGAACATGAAGACCCAAGCGCGTCAGGTGCTAGGGATGCGGCGCCTCTGCAGCGGAACCTCATCAGCGTGGGGCATGACCGGCAGGCCGCTCACCAGGGGTTCAAGACCGCACCGCCCCTGCGGTGGCGGGGCGAACGGCCGGTAGGGCCACCCAGCCGGCGGGACACAGGAGCCGGTTGTCCTGGCTGGGGAAGGCCTCGGGATCAGGCGCCGGCCGGGATCCACGGCAGACGGCACCGCGGGGGGCATTCTCGACCGCCTCCACCCGGGCAAGGTAGATCTCATCGCCACCGGTCGGGGTGAGCACCAGCTGAACCCGGTCCTGGTTGAAGACCACATCGGCCGTCATGGTGGCGGGAATCTCGATGCCGAGCACATCGAGGTAAGGGGTGAAGCCGCCCCAGAAGTAGCGGGTGATCTCCGCGCCCACGAAACGGTTCAGCAAGAGCGACACCTGTTGGCGCTGCCCGAGCAGGGCTTCCTGGGTCTCCAGCCGCGCCAACAGCCCCGCCGTGTCCGCATCAGTACGGCTGGCCAGGGGGGGGTGCAGGCGCATCTGGGTGAGGCCGGCCAGGCCGAGCGCCACCAGGATTCCGATCAGACCAAGGCGCACGACGGGGGCCATGAGCGGCCAGGAAGTGGGCGGACCCTAGCCGCCCCTAGGCTCCAGCCAGCCCAGCTTTGGACAGCTTCATGACCCTTGAGATCGGTGATCCCGCGCCCGAGTTCACCCTGCCGGATCAGGAAGGCCATCCGGTGCAGCTCTCCGCCCTGAAGGGCCAGCGCGTGGTGATCTACTTCTATCCGAAGGATGACACCCCGGGCTGCACCAAGGAAGCCTGCGGCTTCCGCGATCTGTGGAGCCAGTTCGAAGCCCATGGCATCAAGGTGCTGGGCATCAGCAAGGACGGGGCCGCCAGCCACGGCAAGTTCATCAGCAAATACGAGCTCCCCTTCACCCTGCTCACGGATGCGGAACCCTGTCCGGTGGCCACCGCCTACGAGAGCTATGGACTGAAGAAGTTCATGGGCAAGGAATACATGGGGATGATGCGCCACAGCTTCGTGGTGGCCCCCGATGGCACCCTCGAGAAGATCTACCGCAAGGTGAAAGCCGAGGAAATGGCGGAGCAGGTGCTCATCGATCTGGGCCTGAGCGCCCCAGCCGCCTGAGCCGGGCAGCGCTCAGCGCGTCCAGTGCCTCCAGCGCCAGGTCGGGCACGAGGTCGAACGGCTGACCCAGCTCCTGCAGCAGCGGGGCCAGCCGGGGGCCATCGCCGCCGGTGAGCCACAGGCCCGCCGGCGGCTCCGGATCGTGTTGCCGGCAGGCCCCGGCGATCGCATGGGCCAACCCCCACAGGCAACCGCTGGCCATGGCAGCTCCAGTGACGCTGGGCCAGAGGTCGAGGGGCATGCCCGGATCCGGCAGTCGCTGTTGCGGCAGCAGGGCCGTGGCCCCGGCCAGCGCCGCCAGCTGCAGACCGGCGCCAGCCAGCAGCCTTCCGCCCGCGAAGGCGCCGCTTCCGGCCACCCGGGTGAGGCTCAGCGCCGTGCCGGCATCTGCTACCAGCACCGCGCCACTGGGGCCATCGCTTTGGCCACCACCCCCCAGGCGCCCTTGAGGCGCCAGACGCGCCTGCTGACGCTGCCAGGCTCCCCAGCCCGCCAGAGCCCGATCGATGCCAAGCCAGGCCGGCATGCCCAGCAGGGGCACGGCATCAAGCGTGCACCTGTGCCGCAGCGGCAAGGCCAGCTCCGGCGGCAAGGGGCCCACGGCGGCCCAGGCCACCAGCAGGTCGCGGTCTGCTGGCTCCAGGCGCTGGGGCGGCCGCGTGCTCCAGCAGCGGAGGCCTGCCAGTTCATCAGGCTCCGAGGCCGGTTCGCGCCGCCCCCAGTGCCAGTGAGTGTTGCCGATCAGCAGCACCAGGCTCGCAGCGCGGCCCGGAGTGCCGCCGGCGAGCCCCACCACCTAGATGCCCTCGCCCATCACACCGGAGAGATGGATGCCGCATTCCTGATGCAGGCCACCGAAGCGGGTGGCGCGGCCACTACCGTCGTCGGGGCCGCTGGAGTGCCAGTCGCCCACAGTGGAGTACCCCTGTTCGAAGAGTGGGTGCTGGGGGAGGCCGTTGTTCTGCAGGTAGTAGTAGACGTCCCGGTTGGTCCAGTTCAGCAGCGGTCGAAGCGACCAGCGGCCCCGCACCGGTTGGAGCGGCAGCATTGAGGCGCGGTGGTCAGTCTGTACGCCACGCACCCCGCTGGCCCAGCAGGCCACGCCGATCGTGTCGAACGCGCGATCGAGTGGTTCCACCTTGCGGAGGCGGTGGTACAGATCCAGATCATCGGCATCGCCTGTGGCCCACAGCCGGCCATGCAGCGCCTCCATACGGGCTGGGCTGAGCTCGGCTTGGGCCACGTGCAGATTGAGCGACAGCAGATCCGTGAGCTGCTCTGCATAGCGGTAGGTCTCGGGGGGGAGATAGCCCGTGTCGACCCAGATCACCGGCAGAGCGGGATCGTGGGCGGCGGCCATGTGCAACAGCACCGCAGACTGAATGCCAAAGCTGGTGATCACGGCGAAGCGATCCCCGAAGGTGTCCGTTCCCCAGCGCAGCTGATGCGGGGGAGTGAGGCTTTCCAGTACCGCCCCTGCGGCCTCGGCGTCGAGTGGCAGGCCCTGGCGGTCGGTGGGAAGGGTGGGGGAGATGGTGGCGGCCATGAACGCCATCATCTCCTGTGATGAAACGCTCTGGTTAGGGTTCGGGTAGCCAACGCCACAACCGAGACGCCGTACCCATGGCGGAGACCAGCGGGGACCGCACCCCCTTCCCCAATCCAGCCGAAGCCGGTGCGGGCACCACGTCCTCGTGGGAGCCCCCCCATCCGGTGGTGATCGTCGGGGGCGGCTTCGGTGGCCTCTACACGGCGCTGGCCCTGGCTGCCCGGCGTGACCCACCGCCTGTGGTGCTGGTGGAGCCGAACGAGCGGTTCGTTTTTCTGCCGCTCCTCTACGAGCTGCTCTCCGATGAGCTGCGTGCCTGGGAGGTGGCGCCGCCCTACGCCAGCCTGCTGGCCAGCCGCGGCATCGCCTGGCTGCGCGACCGGGTGGTGAGCATCGACGCCGCCAGCGGCACCGTCACCACCGCGCAGGGCCGCTGCCTTCCCTACTCCCGGCTGGTGGTGGCCACCGGTAGCCGCAGCAATGATTTCGGCATCCCCGGCGTGCACGACCACGCCCTGCAGTTCCGCTGCCTGGCGGATGTGGAGCGCCTTCAGGCGCTGGTACATCAACTCCAGGCGCAGCAGCGCCCCCTGCAGCGTCTGGCGATCGTTGGGGCCGGGGCCAGCGGAGTGGAGCTGGCCTGCAAGCTTGCCGACCTGCTGCAGGGCCACGCCGTGCTGGAACTGGTGGAGCAGGGCGCCGAGCTGTTGCCTGAGGCGCGAGCCTTCAACCGGGAGCAGGCCCGCGCCGCCCTGCTGCGCCGCGATGTGCGCCTGCGCACCCACACCCGGGTGGAAGCCGTGGAGGCGGGCGGGGTCACGCTGCGACACGAACCGGCGGGCGGGGGCGCCGCCAACACGGAGCATCTCAGCGTCGATGGCGTGGTCTGGACCGCCGGGGTGACAGCGGCGGCGCCGGCGATCACGCCCACCGCGGCCACCGACCGCCGCGGCCGTCTGCTTTGCCACCCCGATCTGTCGTTGGTGCACCATCCCCACCTGTTTGCCCTCGGCGATGTGGCCCATGCGGCCGATGCCGATGGTGAGCCCCTGGCCGGCACGGCCCAGGTGGCCTTCCAGCAGGCCGACGTGCTGGCCGACAACCTGATTCGCAGCCTGGCCGGCGAACCCACCAGCCCATTCCGTTGGAACGATCTCGGCGAGATGATCAGCCTTGGCATCGGCGAGGCCAGCCTCACCGGGCTGGGCCTCACCCTGGCCGGATCCGCCGCCTACCGCCTCCGCCAGCTCACCTACCTGGGCCGTCTGCCGGGGCTCCCCCACCAGCTGCGCGTGGCCGCCGGCTGGCTTTCCGACCTGGGCCGCCCCCTGTTCGGCGCCGGCGAACCCGCCCGCACGCCGCCCCCCCGACCCTGATCGCCGCCGCTGCCACGGACGCCTGGCCGGCCCCGAAGGGGCTGCTGCTCGATGCGATGGGCACCCTGATCGGCCTGCGGGAATCGGTGGGCACCACCTATGCCGCCGCCGCCGCCGGGCATGGAATCACGGTGAGCGCTGCCGCGATCGACCAGGCCTTTCCGGCCGTGCTGCGCCAGGCCCCGCCCCTGGCCTTTCCGGGTCTGCAACAGCAGGAACTGGAACGGGCCGAGCGGCAGTGGTGGGGCGCACGCATCGATGCTGCCCTGCAGGGCGCTGGCAGCAGCGCGCCCGCCCCCGGCGCCCTGCAGGAGGAGCTGTATCTCCGCTTTGCTGATCCTGCTTTGTGGCGGGTGCTCCCCGGGGTGGCTCCCGCGCTTGAACACTGGGCGGCCGTGGGCCTCCGGCTGGCGGTGGTGAGCAATTTCGACGGACGTCTGAACGGGCTGCTCAGCGGGCTGGGCCTGGCGGAACATCTTCAGGCGGTGATCGTGTCCAGCGCGGCCGGGGCCGCCAAACCCGATCCCCTGCCCTTCCGGCTGGCGCTGACGGCCCTCGGCCTTGAGGCCGCTGAGGTGTGGCATGTGGGGGACAGCCCCGAGGATGCTGAAGGGGCGGCTGCCACCGGTGTGCGTTGCCTGCGGATCCAACGCCCCTGACCCGATGCACCCGCGCCGTTGAAACAAGCTGTGCTGCTGGGGCGTGTCAGCGGTCTGCGCCCCGCCCAGAAACGCCGCCTGGAGCGGCTGTCTCACCGCCGGCACCCGGAAGGGGGAGGCGCGGAACTGCTCTGCCTGCAACGGCTGGCCGCCGAGGCCCGTGAGCTGGAGCTGCCGCTGAGCCTGGTGGTGGACGGCCGCGGCCTCACCCGCCTGCTGTGGGTGGGGCCACTGGAGCAATCGGGCCGGCTGATCGAGCGACTGCCCGGCAGCGAGCGGCGCCAGGGGAGCGACCTGCGCCTGATCACCTGCGTGGGCCGCAAGCCCGGCCTGGAGCCGCTGGCCAGCGAAGCGCTGGTGGGGCTCGATCTGGAGCCGCTGGTGTGGCTGCGCTACCCCGACAAGGCCGCCGCGGGGGGGCGCTGGGCGGCAGCGTCCTACACCATCAGCCAGGAGGAGGGGCGCCCCTGGGCCCTGTACCGAGAGGCCGACCTGGCCGAGCTCTGCGAGGCCGCTGACTCGCCGTTGCCCGCGGAGGCCGACAACGACGCCCCGGGGCCGGCGCCCCAGGCTGGGCCCGAACGGGTGCTGTTGCTGGCCCTGATCGGTGAGGACGGTGCCGCCAGCCAGCGCGACATCGCCGAGCTCGAAGGGCTGGTGCGCAGCGCCGGCGCGCTGCCGGTGGGCTTGATCCAGCAGAAGCGCCAGCAGGCGGCGCCCCAGACGCTCTGGGGGGAAGGGAAACTGCGCGAGGCGGCCCTGGAGGCCCGCCGACTGGGAGCCACCCTGGTGGTGACCGATCGGGACCTGACGCCGGTGCAGGCCCGCAACCTGGAGCGGCTGCTGGACCTGCCGATCAGCGACCGCACCGAACTGATTCTCGACATCTTTGCCCAGCGGGCCGCCAGCGGCGCCGGGCGTCTGCAGGTGGAACTGGCCCAGCTGCGCTACCGGCTGCCGCGGCTCAGCGGCCGCGGCCAGAGCCTCTCGCGTCAGGGGGGTGGCATCGGCACCCGGGGCCCGGGGGAAACCCAGCTGGAAAAAGACCGGCGGGCCATTGCCCGACGCCTCGACCGCCTGCAGCGGGAGGTGCAGCGGCTGGGGGAGCACCGGGCGCGCCTGCGCGAGGGACGCCAGGGCGTCAGGCGGCTGGCCCTGGTGGGCTACACCAATGCCGGCAAGAGCTCCCTGCTCAATGCCCTCACCCGCCCGGTGGCGGGGGAGGAGGTGCTGGCCGAGAACAAGCTGTTCGCCACCCTCGATCCCACCACGCGGCGGCTTGACCTGCCGGATGGGCAAGGGGGGCTGGTGCGGCTGTTGATCACTGACACGGTCGGCTTCATCCGCGCCCTCCCGCCGCCCCTGGTGGAGGCGTTCCGCTCGACGCTGGAGGAAACCCTCGACGCTGATCAGCTGCTGGTGGTGGTCGATCTTTCGGACCCGGCCTGGCCGCAGCAGCTCGAAGCGGTGAACGCCCTGCTCGACACCCTCGGCAGCACCGCGCCGCGTCAGATGGTGGGCAACCAGATCGACCGCTGCGACGCGCAGGCGCTGGAGCTGGCCCGCACCTTGCACCCCACCATGCTGTTTGTGTCAGCGACCGCAAACTTCGGCCTGGAGGGACTGCGTAACTGGATGATCACCCGGGTCAGCTGACCGCAGGGCTATGGCACGATCAACCATGTCTCATCCCCCCTGCCATGCCTCTTCAACTCGGTGACACCGTCCCCGATTTCACCCAGGATTCCCAGCTGGGTCCGATCAACCTCTACGACTTCGCCGGCGACAGCTGGGTCGTGCTGTTTTCCCACCCGGCTGACTACACCCCCGTGTGCACCACGGAGCTGGGTGAAGTGGCCCGCCTGCGCCCGGAGTGGGAGAAGCGCAATGTCAAGACGATTGCCCTGAGCGTTGATTCCGCCGAGAGCCACAAAGGCTGGATCGGCGACATCAATGAAACCCAGTGCACGATCGTTGATTATCCGATCCTGGCGGATGCGGACAAATCAGTGAGCGATCTGTACGGGATGATCCACCCGAAGGCGCTGAACAACCTCACCGTGCGTTCGGTGTTCATCATCGATCCCAGCAAGAAACTGCGTCTGCAGATCACCTATCCCGCCAGCACGGGCCGGAACTTCCATGAAATCCTCCGGGTGATCGATTCCCTGCAGCTCACCGATCACCACCAGGTGGCCACACCGGTGAACTGGCAGCAGGGCGACGACTGCGTCGTGGTTCCCTCGATCTCCACCGAAGACGCCCGGGCCAAGTTCCCCAAAGGCGTCACTGAGGTCAAGCCCTACCTGCGCATGACCCCCCAGCCCAACACGTGATCACACGATCGGGCTGGCAGCACGTCTCATCGTTCCGCAGTTCACCCTGGTGACAGGGATGCTGGTGATCGCACTGAGCACCGTGGTGATGGCCAGCCCGTTCTGCTCCAACGACGACGTGTGCTGGTGGGAAGGGTTGTTCACCGTCACCTCGGTGATCACGGTCATGCAGCTGTCGATCATCGGTGTCGGCACCACAACCACCACATTCGCCCTGCTTCGTGCTGTGCGTGGTGGCCAGGCCCCGGTGCTTGGCCTTCGACGCCGTGAGGCTCAATGTGGGCGTCACCGCCCAGTTCAACCGCTGGGGGCAGTTGGTGCTGATGGTGGGCATGCTTGTGGGCCGGGTGGGGATTCTGCTGCTGCTCTCCTCCCTCTACCCCAGCAGGACCCACAATCGTGAGGGCTATCCCCGCGAAGAGCTCCCCCTCTGATCGTCATGCGCCTTTCCCTGTGTCCCCTGCCATTGCACCGCTCATGACCCAGTGGTGGCAGTGGCAAGGTGGCAGCGACACGGTATCGAGAAGCTTCGCCGTGATCGGCGTGGGCCGCTTCGGCAGTGCCGTCTGCAAGGAGTTGCTCCGCTTCGATGCGGAGGTGCTGGCCATCGACAACTCCCAGCGGGCGATCGATGAAATGCGCCAGGTGGACCCGGCCATCGAGGCGCGGGTCGTGGACTGCACCGATGAGGAAGCGCTGCGCGCAGCTGGCGTCCTTGATGTGGGCACGGTGGTGGTGGCGATCAGTGAGCCGATCGAGGCGAGCATCACCGCCACCTTGATCGTCAAGGATGCTCCCGGCAGCCGCGTGCGCCAGGTGATCGCGCGGGCCACCAGCGATCTGCACGAAAAGATGCTCCGGCGGGTCGGCGCCGATCGGGTGGTGTTCCCCTCGAAGATGCAGGGCACCCGGCTCGGCATGGAGTTGGTGCGGCCCAACTTGCTGGAGCGGCTGCGTCTCGACGACCGCAACAGCATCGAGGAGATCAAGGTGCCGTCGGCGTTCGTGGGTCGCTCGTTGCGCGATCTGAACCTGCGCAAGAACCACGACGTCAGCGTGCTGGCGGCCGGTCCCCAGAACCACCTCACCGTGAACCCGCCGGCCTCCCACGTGCTCAACGAGGACGAACTGCTGGTGGTGATGGGCAGCAGCGAGGCGCTCGAGGCCCTCCCCTCCCATTGAGCCGATGAAGGTTCTGGGCCTGATGAGCGGCACAAGCGCCGATGGCATCGACGCCGTGCTGGCCAGCTTTGAAGGTCCTCGCGACCATCCCCGTTGGCGTGTCTTGCACAGCACCTCGACCCCCTACCCCGAGCAGCTGCGCTCCCAGTTGGTGGCGGTGGGTCAGGGGGAGCCACACACCGCCGCCGCGCTATTGGATCTGGCGGAGGCGGTCACCGTCGAACAGGCGCGCGCCGCCCGCAGCTGCGATCCTGCCGGCGAGGCGGAGCTGGTGGGCTGCCATGGCCAGACCCTCTGGCATCGCCCGCCCACACCCGAAGGTCGCGGTGCCAGCTGGCAACTCCTGCAGGGCCCCCTGCTGGCCCAGCTGTTGCACACGCCGGTGGTGTTTGATCTGCGCGCCCATGACCTGGCACTCGGCGGGCATGGCGCGCCACTGGTGCCAGCCGCCGATGCCGCGTTGCTGCCACGCATCGGCGGCTGGCGGGCGGTGCTCAACCTCGGTGGCATCGCCAATCTCACCTTGCTGCCGCCGGCCAGTGGCCCGGAGCGGCAGGCCCCGGTGACGGGCTGGGACTGCGGCCCGGCCAACACCCTGATCGACCTTGCGGTGGCGCAGTTCAGCGATGGCCGCCTCGGCTACGACCGCGATGGCGCCTGGGCTGCCCGCGGCAAGGTGCAGAACGCCTTGATCGCCCGTTGGCTGCAGGACGACTATTTCCACTTGCCACCGCCGAAGTCCACCGGCCGCGAACTGTTCGGCCAGGAGGATCTGCGCTGCCGCCTGCAGGAACTCGCCCTGGCAGCCGAACCCGGGAACTCAGGACTTGCCACCCAGCAGGCAGATGCACTTGCCACCCTCACCGCCTTCAGTGCGGCGGTTGTCGCTCAGGACCTGGAGCGGGGCACCCGGCCAGTGGAGCTGGTACTGGCCGGCGGCGGCGCCCACAACGGCACGCTGGTGCGTGAGCTCCGCCAGCGCTGCCGCGGCGTGATGGTGAGGCCCCTGTCGGAGCTGGGGGTGGAGCCGGCCCAGCGGGAAGCGCTGGGTTTCGCGCTGCTGGCCTGGTGGCACCACCACCGCCATCCCGGTTCCCTGCCTTCCGTCACCGGGGCCTCCCGCAGCGCAGTGCTGGGCGTGCGCGCAACTCCCACCACCTGAGCGCCCGCGACTGCCGCCGCCGCAGGAACCGGCCAGCCCAAGCCGCGGTCAACCGGCGGACCAGAAAGCCGTTCAGCTCGCTGGCCGGTAGAGCCGTAGGCGCCGCGGCGCCCCCCGCAGACGACCTGGTCCATTGCGTTGCTGCCGCTCCAGGGCTTGGCGGAACTGATCGGTGCGCAACTGGCGCTGACTGCGGGCATCGCGCGGCCGTTCCGGCGGCAGCTCGGGCGGCGGCTGATCGAGACGATCCAGGCCCTGCTGGATGAGCACCTTGGCCATGTTGCTGACCGTGCGCGACTCCGCCTCCGCCACCGCGGCGAGCCGTTCACAGAGTTCTTCAGGCAGCACCACCTGAATGCGAGGTGACTTGGGGCGGCCGCTGGCGGAGGTCTGACGGGTGGCCACGGCCCCAGGGTGCGCTTGCTCTACACACGAGTGTACAGAGGTGCACAGGGATAGTATCCAGCCGTATGCTTGTGGAGCTCTGCGCATGCGCCGCCCCCAAGCCATGACCAAAGCCATGACGAAAGCTGTGACCCGGGCCACGGACGGACCCACCACCCCCGGCGACACCAAGGCAAGCCAGGTGGCAGCCTCGAAACCCGCCAGGCGCGCCGCCAGCAAACTGCCAGCCCAGGCTGCCGCCAGCACTGCAGCCCGCGCCGCCGGCCGCAGCGATCGATCGGGCCGTGGCGCCGAGAAAAGTGACGTGCTCGTGTCCGCCGTGATCAGCACGTATCTGCTCACCCATCTGCACCACGTTCTTCAGCGCGCGGAGTTCGCCGCAGCCCAGGAGGGCCACAAATCCCAGGCCTCCAACTACGCCCAACTGCGCAAGGTGCTCTGCCTCGACGCCCGCACCATGGAAGATGCCTCAGCGTCCGAACAGGAGGAGCTCGACTCGCCCTGCGCGGCCTGAAGCGAGCGCCCCGTTCCCGCTGGCCAAGCAACGCTCAGACGCACCCTGTCACAGGCCCGGCCGGCGATTTCCACGGCGCAGGAATGCATCCGGCAAGGTGTTGGGACGGTATTCAGGGAACGCCGACCCCACCTTGGACGCCTTCCCTCTGATTCCTTCGGCCTCGCTGGCCCCCGCCCTGCTGCCGGTGCTGTTGGTGCTGGCGGCGGCCCGCTGGCTCACCCACCGGCCTGAAGCCCTGCGTCCGCTGGCGGCGCGCCGATTGGCGGTGGCGCTGCTGCTGTTTCTGGTGCTGCGTTACCTGGTGTGGCGGGTGGGCTTCAGCCTCAACACCTCATCAGCGCTGGCGCTCACCCTCTCCCTGGTGCTGCTGGGCTGCGAAGCCTTCCTGCTGGGCACCGGCATGATGCAGATCCTGCTCAGCTGGCGCGCGATTCCGCCACGGGAGCGGCAGGCCGATCGACTCGAAGCCTGTTTCCGCATCGGAACCTGGCAGCCGCCGGTGGATGTGCTGATTCCCACCTGCGGCGAGCCGCTGGCGGTGTTGCGGCGCTGTCTGGTGGGCGTGACGGCGATGCGTTATCCCCACAAGCGCGTGTTCGTGCTCGACGACAGCGGCCGCGCTGAGGTGGAAGAGCTCGCCAACCGCCTCGGTTGCACTTACCTCAGCCGCCTCGATCGCCGCGGCGCCAAGGCGGGCAATCTGAATTTCGGTCTCAGCCACAGCCATGCGGAACTGGTGGCGGTGTTCGATGCCGACTTCATCCCGCAGACCCACTTTCTCGAGCGCACGCTCGGCTTCTTTCTGGAGGCGGATGTGGCGCTGGTGCAAACCCCCCAGACCTTCATCAACGCCGATCCGTTGATGCGCAACCTGGCGATGGAGCGCTGGCTGCTGCCCGATGAGGAGAGCTTCTACCGCTGGATCCAGCCGGTGCGGGATGGCAATGCCGCCGTCGTCTGTGCCGGCACCTCCTTCGTGGTGCGGCGTTCAGCGCTGGCGGCCATCGGTGGGTTCAACCCGGGGGCGCTCTCCGAGGATTTCGTGGCCGGCCTGGAGCTCACCGCCCGCGGCCATCGCCTCGTGTACCTGCCGGAGAAGCTCAGCGCCGGTCTGGCGGCGGAAACGATGGCCGATTTCGTCCAGCAGCGCTTGCGCTGGTGCACCGGCACCCTGCAGACCCTGCGCCTGAACGCCAATCCGCTGCGGCTGCGGGGGCTCTCGGCCCAGCAGCGCTTCTCCTACAGCGAGGGGCTGCTGCACTGGTTCAACAACCTGCCCCGGCTGATCCTGCTGCTGATGCCGTTGTCTGTGGGGCTGCTCGGCATCCTGCCGATCCGCATGACGCTCGAGCAGTTTCTCGTTTACGCCCTGCCCGTGCTCTGCAGCCAACTGGCCCTGGTGGGCTGGCTCACCCGCGGCTCCCGCCATGCCCTGCTGCCGGAGCTGATGAGCTGGCTGTTGGCGGTGCCACTGGCGATCACCGTGCTGCGCAGCCTGGTGATGCCGGGCGGAGGCTTCACGATCACGCCCAAGCACCGCCTGCGCCAGCACGGCGGAGGCGCCTGGTCGTTGATGTTGCCGCTGCTCGTGCTGCTGGTGGTCAACCTCGCCAACCTCGGCGCCGTGCTGCTGCAGCTGCAGGCGGGCCCGCTGGCTCCCACCACCCACTGGGTGGGGCTGTTCTGGGGCGGCCTCAACACCTTTGCCCTGCTGGTGGCGTTGCGCTGCTGCATCGATCCCCCCTGTCTCGATCCCACCCCCTGGCTGGCGCTCCACCTGCCGGTCCAGCTGCGGGCGGAGGGGATCACCTGCACGCTCCAGCTCGAAGCCATCAGCGAGCGGGGGTTGGAAGGCCGCCTCACCGCCGACCTGCCGCCGTTCAGCGAGGCCACCCTGCAGCTGCCTGGCCTGCCGGCGCCCCTGCCGGCCAGCTGCCTGGCCAAGCGCGAACGGAACGTGGCACTGGCCTGGGAGGCGCTCAGCTGGGACAGCCACAACGCGCTCATTCAGTTTCTGTACTGCACCCCGGGCAGCTGGCCACAGCGTCAGGCTCCGCCGGAGTGGAAGGCGCTGGCGGTGCTGTTCTCCCAGCTGCTGCGGGCCCCGCGGGAGGCACGCCCCTTCCGCCGCAGCCTGGTGCCGAAGTCCATCAACACCACACAATCTCTCGCCCCACTCACCAGCCACCCATAACGTCGAACCAGATCAACGGCTCCCATCCGTTTCCATGACAGATTCCAGCGCTGCTCCAACCCCCGTTGCCGAGCTGTACGCCCGCATCCAGCAAGACCACGAGCTCACCCAGTTGCTGTTCCGCCAGGCGCTGCAAGACCCGAAGGGCACCTTGCAGCGGATCGTGGAACTGGGCGCGCAATGGAATCTGCCCGTCACCGCTGAGCAGGTGAAGGAGCATCTGGCCAGCCACGATGAAGGCACGCGGCAGTGGCTGGTCAAGGCGCGCGGCGGGCTCTGATCGAGGTGCGCAGCTACCTGCTCAGGCCAGGCCTGCGAGCTCTACGTAACCCGGCCGGCGTGGCTCTGCGCAAGCCCCTTGGCGCACGTCTGATGAAGAGGGAGGTGCGCCAGCTCAGGGGTGTGTGCGGTCCGCTGGCAGCGGCAGGTTGCCCCCTGCTAACGGCGCGGCTGTTCCTTGGGGGCGCGCCAGCTCGGTTCCCGTTCCTTCCGGCATGGGCGTCAGGCTGCGCGGAGCCAAGCGATCGGAGCGGCCACCCTGCGACCAGCTGAAGAACAGCCAGTAGCTCACCAGTGCCAGACCGGCGGCCACCACCAGCGCCGCCACTTGCTCCAGTCGTTTCACCATGGCTCCAGCCGGTGGGTCATCATCGCGGCGCCTTTCTCCTCCCTCCAGTGTGCCGATACGGTTCCAGGCGGGCACAGGCGTGATGATGGGACACAACTCCCAATAACCTCCACGCTGTGCTTCGTCTGGAACGCGTCTCAAAGCTTTACCCCACCGGCGAAGTGCTGCGCGACGTCACCTGGGAAGTGAAGCCAGGCGACCGTATCGGTCTGGTGGGGGTGAACGGTGCCGGCAAATCCACCCAGCTGCGGCTGATCGCCGGGCTTGAGGAACCCAGCAGCGGCCAGGTGGTGCGCCAGGGGAATCCCCGCATCGTGTACCTCAAGCAGGAATTCGATGTGGATCCCAGCCGTACCGTGCGGGAGGAGCTCTTCCAGGCGTTCGGGGAGGCCGCCGAGGTGCTGATCCGGCAGCACCGGGTGGAGCATGAAATGGCGAGCGAGCAGGCCAGCACCGACCCCGATCACCTCGACGATCTGATCCACGAACTGGGGCGGCTGCACAGCCGCTTCGAAGCCCTGCACGGCTACGAACTCGACGCCCGCATCGACAAGCTCCTGCCCACGATCGGCTTCACCCCCGAATCCGCCGACCTGCCGGTGGGCGACTACTCCGGCGGCTGGCAGATGCGGATCGCGCTCGGCAAGGTCCTGCTGCAGGATCCCGATCTGCTGCTGCTCGACGAACCCACCAACCACCTGGATGTGGAAACGATCCAGTGGCTGGAGGGTTACCTGGTGGCCCAGCCCGTGCCGATCGTTGTGGTCAGTCACGACCGCACCTTCCTCGACAGGATCTGCAACCAGATCGTGGAAACCGAGCGCGGCATCTCCCGCACCTACCTGGGCAACTACAGCCAGCACCTTGAGCAGAAGGCACTGGAGAGGGAAGCCACCCAGGCCGCCTTCGAACGGCAGCAGAAGGAACTGGCGGGCCAGCAGGCCTACATCGACCGCTTCCGCGCCAGCGCCACCCGCAGCACCCAGGCCAAGAGCCGCGAAAAGCTGCTGGAGAAGGTGGAGCGGATCGAAGCTCCGCTGGAAGGGGTGTCCGGCCCCAGCTTCCAGTTCCCGCCGGCGCCCCGCTCCGGCCGGCAGGTGGCGCTGATCGAAGACATGAGCCACAGCTACGGCGACCGGATCCTGTTTCTCGGCGCAGGGCTCGAAGTGGAGCGGGGCGATCGGATCGCCTTTGTCGGCCCCAACGGCGCCGGAAAATCGACGCTGCTGCGCCTGGTGATGGGTCTGGAGCCGGTCGACGAGGGCATCGCCCGCCTTGGCGATCACAACGTGGTGCCGGGTTACTTCGAGCAGAACCAGGCCGAGGCACTCGATCTGGAGAAAACCGTGATCGACACCCTGTTCGAGGCGGTGCCCGACTGGACCCAGACCCAGGTGCGCTCCCTGCTGGGCAGCTTCTGCTTCAGCAACGATGCGGTGTTCAAACAGGTGGGGCAGCTCAGCGGCGGCGAAAAGGCGCGGCTGGCTCTGGCGTTGATGCTGCTCACTCCCTGCAACCTGCTGATCCTTGACGAGCCCACCAACCACCTCGACATCCCCGCCAAGCAGATGCTCGAGCAGGCACTGCAGGAGTACGACGGGGCGGCGCTGATCGTCTCCCACGACCGCTATTTCATCGCCCAGGTGGCCAACCGCATCGTGGAGCTGCGCGATGGCGAGCTGGTGCTCTACCGGGGGGATTACGCCTACTACCTGGAGAAAAAGCGCGAAGAGGCCGAAGCCGAGCGGCTGGAGCAGGAGGTCCAGGCCCGTCGCGCCAGAACGGCCGCCAACAAGGAAAAGCAGCAGGCCAAAGCGGCCTCGCGCAAGACCCGCCAGGACTGAGCGCGGCCGCCCGCAGCCAAGGCAAGCCACAGCGCCAACCCCAGACGGTTGGCCACCAGGAAGCAGGGGTACCAACCGAAAGCAACCGGACCAATCGGTGCATCCCACCGGCCCCCAACGCCTGATCACCCGCTGTCGGAGCAGGGCTTCAGCTGTGCCGGGACAGTTGTGCCCAGGCTTCTTGAGCGGGGCTCCAACCATGGCCAGGCCCGCGTCCCGCCACTCCACACCCGCTTACGTCCGGATGCATCACCTGGACCTGAGGCAGGAGAAGCGCCTGAGAGCCCGCTCTAAGCAGCAAATACCACAGAAAACTTCATGAAGGCTTAGGCAGGAAAACTCATTTTCCTGGACCCCTCCTATTGATCTGCATATCCTGACCGTATCCCACGCCGCAGGACCAATGAGCGATCCCCGTCTGACCTCCTCCTCCTCCTTTGGCGCCGACGCCCTTGACGGCGGCATGATCGCCATGGATGCTGCCCTCGGGCGAGATGCCGCAGGAGACTCTGTCGAGTCTTACTTCGAATGCATCACCACTTGCTCACTGGATGATGGTGCCTGCATCACCGAGTGTGTAGAGCAGCTGCGGATGCACCACTGATCCCTGGGCGCGAGACCCGCCATGGTGGGACCCTGACACGATCCCCCTAACTCTGTGGCGATCGATACGAGCGACCTCGAAACACTTCGTAGCATTGGGGCGGCTCATTGATCCGCCGCGATGCCAGGAATGTCCGAACCGCTCGCCCTCACCCTTGGCCAGCAATTTGAGTTGGAGCGCATGACCCGCGTCATCGACTCCACCGGAGACGCCCAGTCGCTGCGCGGTCTGGCCAAACAGTTGCTCCAGGCCTGGCAAACCCAGCGGGCCGCTACCGAGTGGATGATGCGCCAGCAGCTCGGCAGTCCGCCGAGCCGCCTCAGCGACCCTCCGGGGCAGAGCCAGCCCACGGCTCTCAAAGTGAATCAGGAGTTTTCCGTGGCTGGCCCGGATGTGCTCTGACGGTGGCCTCTGAACTGTCGCCCCAGCGCTGCCAGCCCCTCCGGCCGGCAGCGCTCAACCAGCGGCTGCATGGTTCAAAAGATCCGATCGCAATGCCGATTGGCGCACGGCCGATTGTCCCAAGGAGGACGGGCCCAAGCCCGTTTGACTCAAGCCTGAACGCCAACGAGCAAGCCATTGGGTCTGACGACCCAATGGCTTTTCTCTGACCTTTCGCTTCGTGGTTCCTCTCGCCGGGTTCTGCAGCAGTGCTCGTTTTTGTGGCCCTGCTGATCACCGTTCGTTTCTGCGAGCTGCTCAGTGGCCCGGATCGCTGGGCACCGGAGATCGATCAGCGCCGCTGGCCCTGGCCCACCATGGCGGTCGGGGTGACCTGAAGGTCGATGTCAGCGCCGTTCCGGATGATGCGCAACGCCATGGGCCGGCCCACACCATTGCTTTCCACGGCGGCGATCATCTGGGCGGGGCCGGGCAGCGGACGCCCCTCGACCGCCACGATCACATCGCCGGGCCGCAGACCCGCTGATGCGGCAGGGCTGCCCGGCAGCACCGAGCGCACGAGGGCACCGCGCGGGGCGCTGCCTGGATTTGTGCCGGGCACGTTGTCGAGGCCGACGCCGATCATCGGGTGGTCCACTCGGCCGGTGGCCAGCAGCTGATTCGCGATGCTGCGGGCGCGGTTGATCGGAATCGCAAAACCAAGGCCGGCGCCGGGGCCGGAGCGCACCAGGGTGTTGATCCCCACCACTTCACCATCGGCATTGAGCAAGGGCCCGCCGGAATTGCCGGGATTGATGGCGGCATCGGTCTGGATCAGATCCAGCCGCTTGTCGGTGATGCCCAGCTTGCTCACGTTGCGGTTGAGGTTACTGATGATCCCCATGGTCACGGTGTTATCGAGACCGAAGGGATTGCCCACTGCAATCGCCCAGTCGCCCACCTGCAGCGCATCAGAGTTCCCGAGCCTGGCCACCGGCCACGGCCCTGGGCTCAGCAAACGCACCAAGGCGAGATCGGTGAGCCGGTCAAGCCCCACCACTTTCCCTTCCACCCGGCGCCCATCCTTGAGGCCCACATACACCCGGTCGCTGTTCTCCACCACGTGAGCGTTGGTCAGAAGCAGGCCATCGGCCTGGAAGATCACACCGCTGCCCTGACCCCGCTCGGTGCGCTGGGACGGCTGCTGAGCCTGGGGCAGGTTGAAGAACTGGCGGAAAAAGGGATCAGCCATCAGGCCGCGCGGCAGCCCTGAGCCGCCACCGCTCACCACCGTGCGCTCCGTGTCGATCGTCACCACCGCTGGCCCGGCGCTGCGGACAGCGTCCGCGACGAACGACTGCCGGGAGAGCCCAGGCGCACCGCCTGGCTGAGCCTGGGCCGGCGCAGGAGCGGGCCGGGTGAGCACCGGGGAGGCCAGCAGAACGGCAAGGGGGAGCAGATAAGGCAGCTGGCGGAGAGACAAACGCCTCATGGACATGGCGATCAGAACAGGAACGGGACGTGATTCCGACCGTAACGGTGTTGCCTGGCGTTGAGGAACGCCTGCGGCAGTGAAGGTGTGACGAAGTGCGGCAAAGCGCAGGCTCAAAGGATCTCTGCACGCAAGACGCTCCGCCCCTAGGGTTGAAGAACTTTTATGAATGAATATGGACACAAGCAGCGTTCTGCTGGTGTTTCTCGCCTTTGGCGCCGCCTGCAGCACCCTCTGGGCCTGGAGCATGGCACCCGGGTCTTCAAGCAGGCGATGATGGGCCATGGCCTTCCACGGCCACGGCAGCTTGCCCATCACCGATGGACCCCTTTCTCGCCCGCCTGTTTCCCCTCCTCTACGGCGCCTGCCTGCTTGGCCTGCTGTGGCAGGCGTTCCGGGTGATGGCCAAGGGATTCACAGCGGTCTCCCGACCCGCCGATCTCCCGTTTCCCAGCCCCTTCGCCCCGGTCAGTGCTCAGCCGGAGAGCACTGACCGCACCGGCCGTCTCACCATCCACCCGGAGTTACTCGACGCCGACGGCAGCCTTACCCAGGAGGATCTGTTGACAGTGCGCTTCAGTGATGGTGCGGAGGAAACGGTTCTTCCTCCGGAAACCCCTTAGCCCAGCCAAGGTGCCATGAACTGCTACCCGCTCTGAGCGGAGCCTTGGCTTGCGCACATGCGCACCGGATCAGCCTGCTGCGGTCCCATGGGCTGGTACAACCAGAACGTAGAACCGAATCACGGCGGAGGCCGACAGTTGGATCAGAGAACTCGAATCGTGGCGGCCGTTCTGCGCAGCCTCAAACTTCCTCCCCGGTTTCGCCTCCAGCTCACAAAGGAGGATCCGATCCGCCTGGAGCTGAGCCTCACGCCCTCCTACGGCAAGGATCCGATCCTGGTGGGCCTGGTGGAATCCCAGGATCTCGTGGCACGCCGCGATCGGGAGGGCAGGATCCCCCGCGACCTGCAGGGCACCTGGGACTGGACCGTGCGGCACGGCAAGGTCACCACCGGGGGCTGGAACCCCTACCTGAAGGAAGCCCTGCAGACGATGTTTGAAACCGGCTTGCCGGCAGTCGTCTACGAAGAAACCACCGGCGAGGCGTATCACCCGGTGGATGGCGCCCGTCACGTGCGTTGAAAGGCGGCCGGCGGTGCCGTGCGCAAGCTGCTGACGATCGGCGTGGCAGCGGCGCTACCCCTGATCAACAGGCAAAGAAACGTGGCTAAGACCACCACCTGTGGTCCAGAGGGGCGCTAAAACGGACGCATCGGTTTCTTCCGTTTTTCTTTATGTCCTCGCTGGCCCTGTCCATCGGACCCCTGGTGAGACTGCTGGCATCCCTCGGGCTGCTCAGCACCGCCCTGCTGGCTCTGATCCTGAAGCTGCTCGGCTGATCCCGCAGCGACCTCCGGCTGACCCCCCGCCTGCTTTGCCGGGGACCATCGTCGGACTGCCGCTGAGATCCGGCATGCAACCGCTCGGGCGTAGCTTCCCTCCGGCCTCTGGCCCGTCCAAGGCCCCCCTGCCGATTGAGGCGGTTCTGCCGGACATCCTGGAGCGGCTTGAGCCGGCCGGATCCACAGTGCTGCTGCACGCCCCCCCCGGAGCAGGCAAGACCACACGTGTCCCGCTGGCGCTACTGCGCCGCCTGCAGGAGCAACTGCCCCAAGCTGAACCCCACACCGTTCTGATGCTGGAGCCCCGGCGTCTGGCGGCCAAGGCCGCCGCACAGCGGCTCGCCGCCAGCCTCGATGAAGCGGTGGGCGGCACGGTGGGCTATCGGGTGCGGCTTGAGCAGCGCTGTTCGGCAGCCACCCGGCTTGAAGTGCTGACCGATGGGCTGTTCCTGCGGCGGCTGCAAGGAGATCCCGCACTCACGGGCGTGTCGTGTGTGATCTTCGACGAGTTTCACGAGCGCCGAGCGGACACGGATCTCGCCCTGGCGTTACTACTGGAATCCCGGCCACTGCTGGCGCCGGAGCTGCGCCTGCTGGTGATGTCGGCCACGCTGGATCTCACCCCGCTGGCCCGCCAGCTGCCGGAGGCCGCAGTAATCCGCAGTGAAGGGAAAAGCTTCCCGGTGCAACTGGCGTACCAGCCCCCGAGGCCGCAGGAGACCCTGGAGCAGCAGGTGGTGCGCGGGCTTGAGCAGCATTGGCTGGAAGCCCGCGGCACAGGCGAAACCGTGCTGGTGTTTCTGCCCGGGCAGCGGGAAATCCTCCAATGCCAACGGGCGATCCAGGCCACTGGCTGGGGGGCGGAGCTGGAACTTGCCCCCCTGCACGGTGGCTTGCCGCTGGGAGCGCAGTCGGCGGCCATGCGGGAGGCACGCAGCGAGGCGGGCAAGGTAGTGCTCGCCAGCGCCATCGCCGAGAGCTCGCTCACGATCGCGGGGGTGCGTCTGGTGATCGACAGCGGCCTCAGCCGTCGCAGCCGCTTCGATCACGGCACCGGCATGGATGGGCTGGTCACGCAGCCAGCGAGCCAGGCCTCAGCCACCCAGCGTCAGGGCAGGGCCGGACGACTGGGCCCGGGCCGCTGTCTGCGGCTCTGGTCGCCGGCAGAGCAGCAGCGGCGTCCTCCGTTCGATCTGCCGGAGCTGCTGGAGCGGGATCCCCTGCCGGTGGCCCTGCAACTGGCGCAGTGGGGCGCTGGAGCCGGGGGGTCGTTGCCCTGGCTGGATCCCCCCCCACAGCAGCCATTGCTGGTGGCGATCGACCTGCTGGGCCAGCTCGGAGCCACGGACGTCCACGGCCGCATCACGGCCCATGGCCGTGCCATGGCCCAGCTAGGCCTGCATCCCCGGCTCGCCCACATGCTGCTGATCGCCAAGCAGCGCAACCTGCTGCCGTTGGCCTGCGAGCTGGCGGTGCTGCTGGAGGCCCGCGATCCGCTCGGGCTACAGGAAGCCGGCTCGGATCTGCTGTGGCGGCTCGACTGGTTGAGGCAAGGAGGCGCTGACCCTCGCCGTCAACTCCTGCTCCAACAGCTGGCACAGCTGCAGCGGCAGGCAGGCGGGTGGCGCGCGTGGCCCAACCGTTGGCGACCAGCGGCTTCAGAGCCAGCACGGGTGGCTCTGAAGCCCAGCAGGCGGCCGAGCTGATCGGCTTGGCCTACCCAGAGCAGGTGGCCCTGGCCCGTCAGGAAGCCGGGGGCCGCTTTCTGATGCGTAACGGTCGCGGCGCCCGGCTCCATCCCGGCGATCCGTTGGCGGGCGCCGAGGTCCTGGCCATCGCCCGGGCCGACGCCGGAGGCAGCGAGGCGCGGATTCTGCTGGCCCTCCCCCTGGCGAGGGCCAGCCTGGAGCAGTTGGCCCAGCGGGAAGGCAGCAGCGTGGCAACGGTTCGCTGGGATGGCCAGGAGCAACGGGTGGTGGCCGTGCGGGAGCACCGACTGGGGGCCCTGGTGCTGAGCCGGCGGCCCTGGCAGGACGCCCCGCTCGATCAGGTGCAGGACGCCCTGATGGCGGGCCTGCGGGAGCACGGCCTCATCGCCCTGCCCTGGAGCGCCGGCAGCCGGCAGTTGCAGCAACGCCTCTGCCTGGCCCATCGGGAGCTGGGGCCACCCTGGCCCGACCGGAGCGAGGCGGCCCTGGGTGGTGATTTCGGCGCCTGGCTCGGCGATCAACTCGCCGGCCGGCGTTCCCTGCAGGAGTTGCAGGCGCTCGATCTGCAGGAAGCGCTCTGGTCGGGGATCCCCTGGGATTGCCGCCGCGACCTGGACCAGCTCCTGCCTGCCAAGCTGCTGGTGCCATCCGGACGGCTGGTACCGATCGACTACGGCCACTCTCCCCCCGTGCTGGCCGTGCGGCTGCAGGAGATGTTCGGTTGCAGCCGCACGCCGGCGCTGCTCCAGGGGCGCCTGAACGTAACCCTGCACCTGCTCTCCCCCGCGGGCCGCCCGGTCCAGATCACCCAGGACCTCGACGGCTTCTGGGGCAGCAGCTACCGGCAGGTGCGCGCCGAGCTTCGGGGCCGCTATCCGCGCCATCCCTGGCCGGAGGATCCCCGCCAGGCCCTGCCCACGAGCCGCGCCAAGCCCGCTGCCCGCAAATAACCGCAACATGACGGCGGCGAAGATGTGGCAGCGACGAGCCGACGTCGAAGGGCTGGCCAGAAGTGTCAGTCGAACAGGTGGGCAAAGCCGAAATGCCTCAACCCCTCCGCTATACCCTCACAGCCAGGAGCGCGCGCCGCATAGGTGCGCTGCAGCCGGGGCAGCTCCTGGCGCAGGGCGGGTTCTGCATTGCCCACCATCACGCCCTTGAGGCCGGTCTCGAACATGGCCAGATCGTTGAGGCTGTCGCCGGCGGTGATCACTGTGTTCGGATCCAGCTCCAGCCACTCCACCAGTGCCTGCAGTGTCGAGCCCTTGTTGACTCCCGCCGGCAGCACATCCAGGTAGCGGTCGGCGGAGATGAGGCAATCCACCCCCAAGTCGCTCAGGCGGGACGGCAGGCCCGGGTCGAGCTTGCCAAGATCCACGTCGTAGGCGAGGCGGCGGTGGGCGCTCACCGGCTGGGGGCTGAGCCCGGGCTGGTTCCGCAGCAGAGGGGCCAGCCGTTCCGCGCAGCCCTGCCAGCGGCGATCGATCGGATCCACCAGACCCGGCAGTAGCGCCAGGCTGGTGCCACAGGCCACGGTGGCGCCCACGTCACTGATCACCAGATGGGGAGCTGGTGGCCGCTGGATGGTCTCCTGGAGCAGCAAGCGACCCACGGAGGCCAGATCCCTGCCGGTGCTGAAGACGTGCAGCACCCGGTCGCGGCGCTGCTCCAGCCAGGCGTAGAAGGCGCCTTTGGCCGCCGGACTGCCCTCCAGCAGCGTGCCGTCGAGATCGGTGACGAGCACGAGCTGCGGCTCCCGCGGCAGTCGAGCCACCAGCTGGGCCGTGGCCGGATGGTCGGTCGCGCAGCGACTGATGGCGCGGACATCAGCGGCGGGATGGCCAATGGCGCGGTGGTCGTTGGTGAGATGTTCACCGAAGTGTTGGCCGCCGGCGTGCTGGTTATCGATGGCGGGGTAAACGATGGGATGTTGATCGGTGGGGCGTTGACGGGTGGAGCGTTGATCGCTGAAGCGTGCGGAGTGAACGATCGCAATGGGGTGGATTGCCGAGCGCTGGGTTGCGGAGGGCTGAACTGCGGCGGGTTGGCTCGCGAAGTGCTGGTCGGCGGCCTCTGCCGCAGTTGTCTGTGGCTGTCTGCTGGCTCAATAACTGCTGGCTGTTTGCCGGTTGGTCGTTGGCAGTTGGTAGAACCCTCGGAAACACGGTGGAGCAAGCATCACCAGAACGGATTCCCGAACCTCCCAACGACAGACCAGCAACTGTCAAGCCATCCCCATCTTTCATTACAATTTGATCTGTCATTGAGCTTGCGTCATGGCTGACTCCACCTCCCCCCGCTTCGGCTTCGTCAACTTCGCGGAAACCTGGAATGGCCGCCTGGCCATGCTGGGCTTCGTGATCGGCCTGACCACCGAAGTGCTCACCGGCCAGGGAATTCTCTCCCAGATCGGCCTGGGCTGATTTCCTGCCTGCAGCGTCCCATTGGCCTCGCCGCTTCTTCAGGAGTGGTGGGGCCTATTCCTTTGACGTTTCACAGTTGGCCTGTCCACTGGTCCACCACGACGACTGCTGATCGGCAAGACTGGGCCTTCCGTGCCGACGTTGCTCGCATGGCTCCGTTCTACGTCAAGAACCGACGCGATGGATCTCGCCTGTTGAGCACAGCCCTCGTGGTGTGCGCCGCGGGATTGGTCCGTTTTGATCACCCCAGCGGCCGATCCATTTTCCTGGTGGCCGCCGCCGTGAGTCTCTACTGGGGTTTCTGCTACGGCCGTCTTGAACGCTGACTCCGCCACCGGTGTTCTCCCCCGCTTCAGCGTCGCCGAACTCAACGTGGCGATCGGCACTTTGATCGAGCGGGGCTTCGCGCCACGCTTCCTGCTCGAAGCCACGGTATCCCGGCCTCAGCTCAAGAAGGGTCACCTCTGGCTCACGCTGATGGACGAAGAGGCCTCCATTGCCGGTGTGGTGTGGGCTTCCCAGTTGCCGCGTCTCAGCTTTCGCCCCGGCGATGGGGACGGCGTCACGGTGGTGGGGAAGCTGAATTTCTGGCCGGCGCGGGCCACTCTCTGTGTACAGGTTCTCGACGTTCGGCCAAGCCTCAGCAGTGTGCTGCGTCGTTTTGAGCGGGTCCGCGACCTGCTGGAACCGTCCGGGATCTTCAGTGCCGCCCGCAAACGTCCCCTCCCCGCTCTCCCCGAGGCGATTGCCTTACTCACCAGCGTGCCGAGCGCAGCGCTCGCGGACATGCTTCGCACCGCACGGGAACGATGGCCGGCCACACGGATCGTGATCCTGCCGATCCCTGTGCAGGGGGGCGTGGAGGACGAGATCTGCCGTGCCATTGCCGCTGCGGGCCGGCACGCCGGCGCCCTCGGCCTTGAGGCGCTGGTGCTGGCCCGTGGTGGGGGGAGCCGTGAAGATCTCTCCGTCTTCGATGGTGAACGACTGGCCCAGGCTCTGGCAACGTGCCCGCTCCCCGTCATCACCGGGCTCGGCCATGAAAGCGACACCACCATCGCTGACCTGGTGGCGGACTATCGGGCCGCCACACCCACCGCTGCGCTGGTGGCCCTGTTGCCGGACCGCGCCAGTGCCCTCCAGCGCCTGCGCTCGCTCAGGTCCCAGCTGGGCGGCGAATTGCGCTGGCGCTTGCAGAGCCAGCGCCAGAACCTGCTCGCCCTAGCGGCCCAGCGCGACCGTTGCCATCCCGCCCGGGTTCTGCAGGACCGTCGCCAGCGGCTTCAGAAATTGGAGAATCTGCGCGAAGCCCTTTCGCCTCAACGCCTGCTGCGTCGGGGCTTCTGTCTGGCCCGTGGCGAGAACGGTCAGCTCGTGCGTTCGCTCAGACAGGTGGGCATCGGCCAGAACCTTCAGCTGGAATGGACTGATGGGCTTGCGGACGTTCAGGTCACCGACACCAGCCCCATCGGCGAAGCCATGGTGGAGTCTTTCGTCAGCTTGCCCCCTTCATGACCCTACGCAAAAGCAAGCCACAGGCCAAAGCCCGCGCAGCAGGCCCCCTTGCCGGCGTTCCGCCCGCCTGGGCTGCGGAGATCGGCGAACTCACATACAGCCAGGCCCTCACGGCACTGGAGCTGGCCCTGGCCCAGCTCCAGTCGGAGGATCTTGAGGTGGAAAGAATGGCGGAGCTCTATCAGCGGGCACTGGCCTACGGCCACCGTTGCGAAGCCGTACTGCAGCAGGTGGAGCAAGAGGTCTTGCAGCTTGAGGTCAACGCAAGTGATCAAGCCACTGCCGCCCCATTCATCGAGACGCAGCCATGACAATCCCGGAACGGTCAGAACGGCCCACTTTCCTTCCGATCACAGGGGCGCCCGCCAGTTCGCATCGACTTCAGTGGCTCTATCTGGCGTTGGCGGTGGCGGGAGCCGTCCTGCCCTGGCTGGCCAATCTGGAGTTCATCCAGCTCAGCAACAGCGCCTTTGATCTGGGTCTGTTCCTCCGCCTGGCGAATGCCAATCCAGCGGCGCAGTCTCTTTCGCGTGATCTTTTCATTGGCGCTACAGCCATAACCATCTGGATGGTGGCAGAAGCCCGTCGGCTGGAGGTGAAGGGCATCGCGATCTGCCTCCTCTGCTGTGTGACGCTGGCCTTCGCCTGCGGTGCTCCTTTGTTCCTGTTTCTTCGCGAACGGCGGTTGCAGGAGCTGGACCATACCAACGCAGCCAGCGGATAGGAGCCCGCTGAAATTGCCGCTCAACCGATTGCTGTAGCGCTTGCCCCACTCCCGGCGGCGTTTGTCGGCGCCATGTGGGGAGGTCGATCGGCCAATCGGGCGATTCCTGTGCGCATCTGTGAGCATCCGCTCCGTGCGATTGCCGTAGATCCCCTGCAGCAACAGGGCCATCAGCAACTGCTCAGGAGGGATCGGGGGCCAGGCACCCTCGGGGCACAGCCTGAAAAAGCATGGAGTCAGCCGGTCGAGCACCTAGTGGTCCAACTCCTGTACCTGCCGCATGGGGGTGGCGCTTGGGGATTCGGTCCTTGGTTGGGGACATAGGAGAACAGAGGACCGGTCCGTTCCTGCTGGCCGCGCCTCTGCTCGGTTCCGTTGGGCCAATCTCCCGCGGCTCGGTTGATCTTTCAGCAGCCGCATAGAGGCGAGTCACCAGTCTCAGCCGCTTGAGCGTCGGGGATCAGTGATGCCGGCGGTTGAAAAAACCTCTGACAACAGGGTTCAAGCTTCGATGGTGTTCACGGAGACAATCAGTGGGGACACCGGCGATGTCGACAGTATTGGATAGTTAGGCGGTGCGAACGGTATCAAGTGTAGATGCCCGAAGCAGAGTCTGTATGTTTACGGCCAGGGGTCCCGCTGACTCACTACCACTCATGTGGTGTCGGCCGTTAGCGATGGGAGACCGTACTCACCTGGGGGTCTCCTCAATCTCTTCTGGATACGATCAACACAAACAGTGTCATCGGTGCTGGATCATTCCGGCGGTTCGTTGTCACTGATCGGCCTGGCAGCAACGTCAATGGTCACATCGGTTGCCTCGCGTTCTGAACCAGTCGTGCGGCTCGCCTGGTCCCTCCCAGGGTCGTCATCGACCTGAATGAAAAGAGAGCGGTTGAACAACGAGGCAGAAAACGGATTTCGCCGTAATCCGGCGTCCATTGGTGCCTGTGTTTGCTGATCGACGCCACGAGCCTGTGGTCCATCTAGATCAAGTCGGGATCCACAGGCCGGGCAGTTCACCGCCGACAGGGTGGTGAGTCCGCAGGTGGGACAAGTGCGCACGCGGCTGCTAATGATTCTCCACGCCACCCATCCACCGCCGGCCAGCAAAAATGGCAGCAGCACAATGATGAGGGTGAGTCCACCCAACAGATCAAGGATGAGCCGTCCAGCAGGTCCCGGTGCCAAGAGCAGCAGAGCACCCAACAGAATCCAGACCCAGGGAATCCGCCGCTCCATCAGCGTTGAAAGCGAGGGTCGCTTTCGATCCACCTCTCCAGAGCCGCAAGCCCCTCAATACCAGCCCAACTGAAAAGCACAACGCCCACCAAAAAGCAAAGCAGGAGGCCAGCCCCCAGCAGCACAGGCACCAAGGCAAGGCTGAGAAGGCCAATCAGAACGATGGAGCCCACACCGGCAGCAAGCAGCAAAAGGCTGGCGGGGAGTGGTCGGAGGGAGAGACCTGGTCGGGCCACGGGTTTACTCCTAGCTCCCATTATCCTCGCGCGAATGGCGCAAGACGATCGGCCGAATCGAGGTGTGGATCGCCCCCACTGCGCCGCCGGCCCAGAACGACGCTCCATGCGATGCCGTAATAAAAAATCAGACCCTGCAACCAGACCCAAAGAGTCAGCACGAGCACACCACTGATCACGCCATAGGCCTGAAAGCGGGTCCCTAGGGAAACGAGGCTGCGGCCCACCGCTAAGTTCAACACCAACTGCACCACCCCGATCAACAACGCAGCAGGCAGCAGGGGACGCCAAGGCGTCACCCCTGAAGGCAACACGCGCAAAAGAAGAAGTGCCACCAACACGGAGATGAGCAGCGACCCCACCAGATTCAACACGGTCGGGTCAGGAAGGAAGACCTGGATCAACCAGGAGAAGTGTGAATCAAACATGGAACGCCACGTCTGCGTGCCCATTGATCGGAGGTTAGTGGTGAGCTGATCAATCACCAACAGGAGACCGACTGAACCCACAAACCCAAACGCCTTGAGGCGTTGCAATACAAAGCGGCGCACAACGAACCAGGGCTGCTGTTGCTGAATGCGAGGGGCAACGGAAGGGATGGCCGAGTCATCGCCCCAGAGACGATCAGCCCCACGCTGCAGTGTGAGATAGGCGTTGCTGGAGGTGAGCAACAACATGCCCAACCCAAACCAACCAGCACTGGCCCTGGCAGATTGCAACTTGAGCAGAGTGGTGCGAATCAGCGGCAAAGAAGCCTCGGGAAAGAACTGGGCAGACCAACTGATAATCTGTTCAGTAAGCCCATCCTCTCTACCGAGAATGCCACTCGCAGTAGAGAGCACGATCAGCAACACTGGGAATATGGATTGAAGTGTGTGATACGCAAAGGCCGCACTGAGGTCAATACAGTCGCAACGATCCCAGAGGCGATAGGCCCTCCAACCAGTCAGAGCGAGCCTCTTTGCTGCCAGCGGAAGCCTGATCGGCACAGTATCAACACGGCCAGCCTGCATACTTTAAGCACACACCAGCGGCTGCACAGCGCAATTCTTGGCATGGGCAGCTGGATCACGCCTCACAGAGTCCTGTTGCAGCAGCACTTGCTGGGAGCAAAGAGGCGAAACCCATGAACAAATGATGCCCAGCATGTGTCTTGAATCTCCCCCACCAGCAATCCATCCTCCAGCCAACACGCAACCAACAAAAAAGCCACCCTTTCGGGTGGCTTTCAGTGTTTCGCTTCTCTTGATTCATCATCATCAGATGACAAGCTCGATCAAAGCAAAACTTGGTAGGAATGAA